>CAJAHZ010000191.1 GCA_903939665.1 uncultured Pseudomonadota bacterium
GGCGGTGTGCTTCCGGTCACGCTGCGCAACGTCGAAGAAAAACTGCCGGTCGCCAATCTGCAACTGCCCGCCGAGGGTGCGCATCGTTTTACCGCTCAACGCCTGACCGATGATGCCGAGGTCATTGCTGCGATCAAGGCGCTGGCCAGTTTCGAGCAGCAGACACGCAAGGTCAGGATCGGGCAGGGCAAGGAAGCGCAGGATTACGAAGATCCGTTTTATGCGCGTGAGCTGCCCTTTCTCAAGGGCAAGGCGGGCACGCTCAGCCGCGAGCTGCCGAAGCCCGGCGGCAGCGCTGAGTTTGAGGTGATTGGCATCCCGCTGCAGAAACCCGGGTTTCACATTGTCGAAATCGAAAGTCGCCTGCTTGGTGCTGCGCTGCTGGCGACGCCAAAGCCGATGTACGTGCGCACCGCAACGCTGGTCACCAACATGGCCGTGCATCTGAAGCGAGGCAGGGACAATGCGCTGGTCTGGGTGACGACGCTCGATGGCGGCAAGCCGGTGAGTGGTGCCGAGGTGCGCGTATCGAGCTGCGACGGCCAATCCTTGTGGCAGGGCCGCAGCGATAGTCAAGGTCGGGCGCTGGTTGATGTCGCGCTGACCGAGAGCGCTTGCAAGGACGCCAGCTTCCTGTTTGCCAGCGCGCGCCTGGGCGAGGATTACAGTTTCGTTCGTTCGGACTGGAACGAGGGCATCGAGCCCTGGCGTTTCGGCGTCGAGACCTGGGGCGAGAACGACGCGCGCAAGATTCACACGATCTTCGACCGCACGCTGTTGCGGGCCGGGCAAACGGTCTCGATGAAGCACCTCGCGCGTGATCGCAACAGCCGTTCTTTCGCCTTCCCCGATGCGAAGACGCTGCCGAACGAGCTGGTCATTCGCCACGAAGGGAGCAACGACGAGTTCCGTCAGGCGTTGGCATGGGACAGCCGCGGCACCGCCACCAATCAGTGGAAGGTTCCCGACTCGGCCAAGCGCGGCACTTATCAGGTCGAGTTGCGGGGCGGCAAGGATGGGCAGGGCGGCAGCGCCTATACGGGCGACTTCCGCGTCTCCGATTTTCGGCTGCCGGTGTTTGCCGGCAGCGTGCAGGGGGTGCCGGCGCGGCAGGTGGCGCCGAAGGAAATCCCGCTCGCGCTGGGCCTCTCATTCCTCAATGGCGGTGCGGCGAAAGGGGCGAAGGTCGAGGTCTCGGCCACCGTCCGGCAGCGCTGGCCGGAGTACAAGGGTTTTGACGGATTTCATTTTCTCGTTGATTTCGACGAGAGCGGACGTTCGGCGTTTGCCGTTGATCTCGGTCGGGAAAGCGAGCAACTGGTGGCCGACAAGCTGCAGCTGACGCTCGATCAGGCCGGCGCCGGCAAGCTCGCGGTGCCGCTGCCAGCGAAGATCAAGGGGCCAAGCGAACTGTATGCCGAGATGAGTTTTGCCGATCCGAACGGCGAGATACAAACACTGCACGGTTCGGTCGAGCTGTGGCCGGCGGCCGTGGTGGCCGGCATTCGCGTCAAGGACTGGGTATCGGCGAAGGAGAGCGGCGCTATTGAGATCGTGGTGCTCGATACGCTGGGCAAGCCGCTCGCCGATGCGCCGGTCAGGGTGACGGCCAAGCGCCGTATCGACTACGCGCACCGCAAGCGTATCGTTGGCGGCTTCTACGCCTACGAGAATCACACCGAGTTCAAGGATATCGGTGAAGTGTGCAGCGGACGCAGCGACTCGCGTGGCAAGCTGGCCTGCGAGGCGCGCACCAGCGAGGCGGGCAACGTCTATCTGCTCGCTGAAACAAAGGACAAGGACGGCAATGTCGTTTATGCCGGCACCAGCTACTGGGTGTCGGGCGGTGGCGATCTGTGGTTCACCGCCGGCAATCAGGATCGCATTGACGTCATTCCCGAGAAACGCAGCTATGCGCCGGGCGAGACGGCGCGTCTGCAGGTGCGCACACCGTTCCGCGAAGCGACGGCGCTGGTCTCGGTCGAGGCCGCTGGCATCGTCGATAGCTTTGTCGTGCCGCTGTCGCGCTTCAAGCCGGTGATCGAATTGCCGGTGAAGGGCGAGTGGGGCCCGAACGTTTTTGTTTCGGTACTCGTTGTGCGTGGGCGCGTCGAGCCGGTCAAGTGGTATTCGTTCTTCCAGTGGGGCTGGCGCGAGCCGTCTGGCTGGTTCAGGGAGTGGTGGAATCCTCTGCAGCCGACGGCCATGGTCGATCTGGCCAAGCCGGCGTACAAGCTTGGGCTGGCCAGCATCGAGGTGGGCGTTGATGCCTTCAGGCTGAAAGTGGAGGTGACGCCCGAGCGGCCCGATTACCGACCACGCGAGACGGCCCAGGTGAAAATCAAAGTGACGCAGCCCGACGGCAAGCCGGTCGCCGCCGGCACCGAGATCGCTTTCGCCGCCGTCGATCAGGCGCTGCTCGAACTGCGCCCCAACGAGAGCTGGAAGCTGCTCGACGCGATGCTGCCAAAGCGTGCGTATCTGGTCGAGACGGCGACCGCGCAATCGCAGGTGATCGGCAAGCGCCACTTCGGCAAGAAGGCCGTGCCGCCCGGCGGCGGTGGCGGTCGCGCACCGGCGCGTGAATTGTTCGATACGCTCCTCCTTTGGAACCCGCGCGTCGTGCTCGACGCCACCGGCAGCGCAACGCTGAGCGTGCCGATCAACGATTCGCTGAGCGAGTTCAAACTGGTGGCGGTGGCCGCCGCCGGCACCGGCCTGTTCGGCACCGGCAGCGCCAGCCTGCGCACCAAACAGGATTTGCAACTGATCTCCGGCCTGCCGCCGCTGGTGCGCGAGAAAGATCGCTACAGCGCGTTGCTGACCCTGCGCAACGGCACGGCAAAGGCGATGACGGTTAGTGTTTCCGCCAAGGCCGGTGAGCGCGTGCTCGACACGAAAGAAGTGAAGCTCGACGCCGAAAGCGCGGCTGAAGTGGTCTGGCAGAACGAAGCGCCCGAGGGGGAAAGCGCGCTGGTCTGGGTGTTCGACGCGGTTGAAAAAGGTGGTGCCGGCAAGGATCGGCTACTCATCACGCAACAGCTCGCCCCAGCGGTGCCGATCACCGTCCAGCAGGCGACCTTTGCGCGTATCGAAGGCAAGCTGGAGATTCCCGCTGTCGTGCCCCCCGGTGCAGTGAGTGGAAAGTCCGGCCCGCTCGGCGGCATCGAAGTCGGTCTTTCGGCCAGGCTGTCGACACCGCCGCCGGGGCTCAGGCGCTTCTTCCAGGAATACCCCTTCATCTGCCTTGAGCAGAAGACCTCGGTTGCCATCGGGCTGCGCGACGCCGTGCGTTGGCAACAGGTGGTCGAGGCGTTGCCGACCTATCTCGATGCCAATGGGCTGGCGCGCTATTTCCCCGGCGAGGGAAGCAACGGAAACGCCGGCAGCCCGGCCCTCACCGCCTATCTGCTTGATGCCAGTCATGCCGCTGGCTTTGCCATTCCCCCGGAATTGGCGCAGCGCATGGAGCGCGGTCTGGCCGCCTTTGCCGAGGGGCGCATCAAGCCCGAGCACTGGTCGCCGCAGGCCGACCTGGTGGTGCGCAAGCTGAGCGCGCTGGAGGCGCTGACGCGGCGCGGCCAGCAGCCGCTCTCGGCGATTTCCAGCCTTGAGATCGAGCCGCTGCGCTTGCCGACTTCCGCGCTGATCGACTGGTATCTTGTCGTCAAGCGGCTGCCCAACCTACCCGATCGCGCCGCGAAGCTCGCCGCCGTCGACCGCGAAATTCGCAACCGCCTTTCGTATCTGGGCGGTCGGCTGGCTTTCACCAGCGAGCGTTCAGACTACTGGTGGTGGCTGATGGTCAGCGGCGACGCCAACGCCTTCCGCCTGATCGAAGCGGTGATCGACGAGCCGGCGTGGCAGGACGATCTGCCGGCGCTTGTGCAAGGCGCCTTGTTGCGCCAGCAGCGCGGACGCTGGCTGACCACAGTCGCCAACGTGTGGGCGACGATTGCGCTCGATAAATTCGGCAGCAAGTTTGAACGCGACGCGGTGAGTGGCAGTACGCAGGCCGTGCTCGGCAGCGGCGCGGCGCAGCGTTTCGTCTGGCCCGGCAAGGGCGATGAAGCCAACAAGCTGTTGCTGTCGTGGCCGGCCAAAGGCACGGCGAGCGACAAGCTGCAGATCCTCCACGAAGGCAGCGGCAAGCCGTGGGCGGCGCTGCAGGTGCTCGCCGCGGTGCCGGTCAAGGAGGCTCGCGCCAACGGCCTGCGCGTCACGCGTGAAGTTACGCCGGTGCAGGAGAAATTGAGCGGCAAGGTCAGTCGCGGCGACGTGTGGCGCGTGCGTCTCACCGTCGAGTCGGATCAGGAGATGTCGTGGGTTGTGCTCAATGACCCGATCCCTGGTGGCGCGCGCATTCTTGGCGATGGCGACGGTCGCGATTCGCACATCGCCGGGATCGGCGAGCGCGATGGCGGCAGAGCGTGGCCGACTTACGTCGAACGCACCTTCAGCACCTATCGCGCTTATTACGCTTACGTGCCGCGCGGCAAGTTTTACATCGACTACACGCTGCGGCTGAACAATGCCGGCGAGTTTTCTCTGCCGGCAACGCGCGTCGAGGCAATGTATGCGCCGGAGGTGTTTGGCGAGCTGCCGAATGAGAAGGTGGTGGTGGGGCCGTAATGCGGCTTCCATTACCATCAAGCCCTTTATGTGACGAGAGCGATTGAAATGAAACGTCTGGCTATCTTGTGTTTCGCCACCCTTGGCTTGCCTGTGACTGCAGAAGAAGTTGGCTGCGTAACTACGGCCTGGAAGCTGATTGGCGCCAATCACCGTGTCTGCATTTATGCCTTCGATGACCCAAAAATTCCGGGTGTCACCTGCCACATCAGTCAGGCAAAGACGGGCGGTGTCAAAGGAAGCTTCGGGCTGGCCGAGGACCCTTCGCAGTTTTCCCTCGCCTGCCGCCAGATCGGGCCGATCACCTTGCCCGAAAAGCTGCCGAAAGACGAAATCGCATTTAGCGAAAACACCTCGTTGCTGTTCAAGGAAACCGCCGTCCACCGCTCTTTTGACGAAAAACGCAAAGTGCTCATCTATCTGGCCATTAGCCGCAAGATTATCGAAGGCGCCCCGGCCAATGCGATTTCGACGGTGCCGATTCAGCCGTGGGGCGGCAAGTGA
>CAJAHZ010000192.1 GCA_903939665.1 uncultured Pseudomonadota bacterium
CGTCTTGATCGCCATCATCGGGCCTTCGAAGGTCGACATGCCGTAGAACGAAAGCGAGGTGATCAGGAACTTCAGGATCGGATCGTCACGCAGCTTGTCCCATGCGCCCGACATCGTCATCACGCCGTTGATCATGCCGCCCCACGAAGGCGCCAGCAGAATCAGCGAGAAGATCATACCGACCGACTGCGTCCAGTCCGGCAGCGCGGTGTAATGCAGATGGTGCGGACCCGCCCACATGTACGTAAAGATCAGCGCCCAAAAGTGCACCACCGACAGGCGGTACGAATAGATCGGACGACCGGCTTGCTTCGGCACGAAGTAGTACATCATGCCGAGGAAGCCGGCGGTGAGGAAAAAGCCCACTGCGTTATGGCCGTACCACCACTGGATCATTGCATCCTGCACGCCGGCATAGGCCGAGTAGGATTTAATCCAGGAAACCGGAATCGCCGCGCTATTGACCACATGGAGCAGCGCCACAGCGAGGATAAAACCGCCATAGAACCAGTTCGCCACATAAATGTGGGTGACCGTGCGCTTGGCTACGGTCCCAAAAAACACAATGGCGTAAGAGACCCAGACCAGTGTGATCAGAATATCGATCGGCCACTCGAGCTCCGCGTATTCCTTGCCCTGCGTCATACCCAGCGGCAGCGTGATGGCGGCCGCCACGATAACCAGCTGCCAACCCCAAAAAGTAAAGGCCGCCAATCCGTCCGAGAACAGTCGCGTATGACAGGTGCGTTGGACCACATAATAGGAGGTGGCGAACAGCGCGCAACCGCCAAAGGCAAAAATCACCGCATTGGTATGCAGCGGTCGTAGCCGGCCAAAATGAAAATAGGGGCCGAAATTAAGCTCCGGCCAGACCAGCTGCGCGGCGATGATAACGCCGACCAGCATGCCCACGATGCCCCAAATAACGGTCATGACGGCGAATTGCCGCACTACCTTATAGTTATACGTTGACTGAGTTTCCGACATGGACCCACCTCTTTTTGTAGAAACCGGTTTCCCCCGCCGCCTGATACCCCTATCGGCGACACTGGAATGAATAAGCGCTATTTTAACCAATCACAAGTTAATTTGATATAGCGCAAGAGCCACTACGACAAGATCAAGAATGAACAAACAGGCAAAAAAAGGGTGCGTCGAAACGCACCCGAACCCCAACAGAGAAAAATAACATCAACGCCTGCAAACAGGCGCATGCAGTGCGACAGGCCGCACCAGACTGCGGGCGATTATCCTCGCTCACCGGAAATAAATTCTTGATCTTGGTCAAAAGCCAAACATGCCGTGCCGTAAGACCGGCTCAGTCATTTTTTTCGGTCGCGCCATCGACCCGCCCCGCGCCCGGCTTTGCCTCGACAAGCGGGGCTGGCGGCGCCTTGTCATCGTCCATCAGGATTCGATAGGCCGGCCCCTCCATGTCTTCAAACTGGCCATTGCGCAGCGACCACCAGAAGGCGATGCCGATGAGAAAAACCAGCACGACGGAAATCGGGATCAGGAGGTAAAGGGTTTCCATCGAGAATCAGGACTCCGCGACTTTCTGCAAACGCAGTGAATTCAACACCACCAGCAAGGAACTGCCCGACATGCCGATACCCGCCATCCACGGCGCGACAAAACCAAGCATGGCCAGCGGTAAAGCAACAAAGTTGTAGACGAAGGACCATAACAGGTTCTGCCGGATCACGCGCAAAGCGCGCCGCGCAACCCTTACGCCACGCCGCAGATGATCGAGGTTTTCGGAAAGCAGAATCAGATCGGCCTGCGTACGCGCCAAATGCGAGCCCCCACCCATGGCCACCGATACCTGCGCCTGAGCAAGAACCGGCGCGTCATTGACGCCATCACCGACCATCGCAACCACCGCGCCACTCGCCTGCAGGCGCAAGACATAGTCGTGCTTGCCCTGCGGCGACATATCGGCATGTACCTCGGCAATCCCCAGCGCCATGGCTACCCGGCGCGCCACCGGCGCAGCGTCACCCGTGAGCAGAGAAACCTGCCTGCCCGCCGCCTGCAACTCAGCCACCATGGCCGGCGCCTCGGGACGGATTTCATCGCCGATGCGCAACAGCGCCAGCCAGCCAGATTCATCGCCCAAGGCGATCACCGTATCGCTGCTCTCGACAAAGGGCCGCGCCGAATCGGGAATCGGCTGGCCGTGCAAGCCAGCGACATAATCCAGACGACCGAGGCGAACCGCCCTCCCGTCAAGAAGCGCACTGACGCCGCTGCCGGGCTCGCTAGCCAAGTTCTGTAGCAAGGGCCAACCCGCGCTTGCCGCCTTGCGCAACGCGGCGCCGATCGGGTGCTCGGAAGCCTGCTCAAGCGCCGCCGCCAGCGCCAGACAGGGCTCGCGGCGCGCACCGCCGAGCGGCATCAAATCAAGCAACTTCATCTGCCCGGTGGTCAAGGTCCCGGTCTTGTCAAAAACGAAGTGCGTTGCCCGCGCCAGTGTCTCGATGGCGTGGCTTCGCGTCACCAGCAGACCGGCGCGCGCCATCGCGCCGCTGGCCACGCTCAACGCCACCGGCGTTGCCAGAGAAAGAGCACAAGGGCAAGTGACGACCAGCACGGAAACGGTGATCCACAAGGCTTTCGACGGGTCGATCAGACACCAGGCGAGCGCCACCGCCGCCGCAACGAGCAGCAGCGCCAGAATGAAGCGACTGGCGATCCGATCGGCGAACTCGACGATACGCGGCTTCTCCATCGCGGCGCGCTCCATCAGACGGACAATCGCTGACAGGCGCGTTGCCTCGCCAACCTGCTCGACCTTGATGAACAACGGGCTTTCGATATTCACCGCACCACCGGTTACCGCCACCCCCGGTCGCTTGGCAACCGGCGCGCTCTCGCCGGTTAGCAGCGCCTCGTCGGCACAACTAACCCCCTCGACGACGCAGCCATCGGCCGGAATCGTCTCGCCCGGCTTGACCAGCACGATGTCGCCGGGCAACAGATCGGCCGCCATCACGCGCTCGAAATCCCGCTTATCCGGATAAGCCGCAACGCGCACCGCAAAGGCCGGCATCAATCGGGCCAGCGCCTCGGTGACACTCACCGCCCGCTGACGTGCCGTCATCTCAAGAAACCGCCCGCCAAGCAGGAAAAAGACGAACATCGTGACCGAGTCAAAATAGACTTCGCCAGAAGCACTCAGCGTCGCCCATACGCTGGCGAAAAATGCCGCACCAACGCCGAGCGCCACCGGCACGTCCATCCCGACCCGCCACAGCTTGAGATCACGCCAGGCATTGCGAAAAAAGGGGGCAGCTGAATAAAAGACCACCGGCAGCGTCAGCACCAGGCTCGCCCAGCGCATAAGTTGCTCGACATCCGGCGTCATATCGCCGTCGGCGGCCAGATAGACCGGGATGGCGTACATCATCACCTGCATCATGCCGAAGCCGGCAACGAATACCCGCCACAAGGCGCTACGGCGCTCCTTGCCGGCCAATTCCTCGCTCTTTGCCGCATCGTAGGGATAGGCGCGATAGCCAATGGCGGCGATGGCGCCAAGGATCTCCGAAAGCTTGATGCGGCGCTCGTCCCAGCGCACGCGGGCGCGTCGCGTCGCGTAGTTCAGATCGACGCCGACGACGCCCGGGAGTTTGAACAAATGCTGCTCATTGAGCCAGATGCACGCCGCGCAGGTAATGCCCTCGATGATCAGCGAGGCTTCGCGCTCACCCGTATCAAGCGCACGCACAAAACTTTTCTGAAAATCAATGTGGTCATACAGCTTGAGCCCGTCAAGCGTCGCCGGCATCGCCTCGCGTGGCGAATCGGGAAGCGCATCCCGGTTGCGGTAATAGTCAGCCAGCCCGTTATCAACGATCGCCTGCGCCACCGCCTGACAGCCGATGCAACACATCGCGCGCGGCTGATCGTCGATGCCTACAGACAAACCGAGCCCGGTCGGGACCGGCTGGCCGCAGTGATAACAGTCGGTTTTATTCGTCGCATTCATTTTGCGAAGCCGGAAGAAAAAAGGCGCAGGCCACAGCCCGCGCCTTTCAAGGTCAGCGAGTATAAATTACTTTGGCGCCATTCGTATCGCGCCGTCCAGACGAATCACTTCGCCGTTGAGCATCATGTTTTCGCAGATATGGCGCACCAGCGCCGCGTATTCGGCGGGTTTGCCGAGCCGCGAGGGGAAAGGCACCATTTTACCCAGCGCATCCTGCACCTCGGGCGGCATGCCCATCACCATCGGCGTTTCGAAGATGCCCGGCGCGATCGCCATCACCCGAATGCCGGAGCGCGCCAACTCGCGCGCAATCGGCAGCGTCATCGCCACCACACCGCCCTTTGAAGCGGCGTAGGCGGCCTGCCCAATCTGCCCGTCGTACGCTGCAACCGACGCCGTGCTGACAATCACGCCACGCTCGCCAGCCTCATTCGGCGCTGACTGACTCATCACCTCCGCTGCCAACCGGATCATGTTGAAAGAGCCGATGAGATTGACGCTAATCACGCGCGAAAAAGTCGCCAATTGATGCACGCCATCGCGTCCGAGCACCTTTTCAGCCGGCGCAATGCCGGCGCAATTGACCAGCGCATGCAAACCGCCAAATACGCGGCGCGCCGTGTCAATGGCATGGCGTGCACTTTCCTCATCGGTCACGTCGGTTTCGACAAAGCGGGCATTGGCGCCCAATTCAGCGGCCAGCGCCTCGCCGGCCGCCCCATTCACGTCAGCCAGCACCACCTTGCCACCGGCCGCCACAATCATGCGCGCCGTACCGGCGCCCAGTCCGGA
>CAJAHZ010000193.1 GCA_903939665.1 uncultured Pseudomonadota bacterium
GCCGAGCGGATGTCGTGCAGGCTGTCGACCGGCGGAACCGGGAAATAGCCGCCCTTGACGCCAGGACGGTGACCCGTGCTGCCGCCGCCCTCGACCTTCTCACCGGACGTCCATGCGGCTTCCTGCGAGTAGATCTTGACGTTGCAACCGGACATGTCAACATTCCACTCGACGGAGTCGAAGATGAAGAATTCAGGTTCCGGGCCGAAGTAAGCGGTGTCGCCGATACCCGAGGACTTCAGGTAGGCTTCAGCGCGCTTGGCGATCGAACGCGGATCGCGGTCGTAACCACGGCCATCGGCCGGATCAACGACGTCGCAGGAAATAACGATGGTGGTTTCGTCAAAAAATGGATCAACGTAGGCAGTATCCGGATCCGGCATCAGCAGCATGTCGGAAGCCTGGATGCCTTTCCAGCCGGCGATCGACGAACCGTCGAAGGCGTGGCCGGACTCAAACTTGTCTTCGTCAAAGGCGCTGACCGGAACGGTCACGTGCTGCTCTTTGCCACGGGTGTCGGTAAAACGGAAATCAACGAACTTGGCGTCGTTTTCCTTGACCATCTTGATAACGTCTTGCGGGCTTGCCATTGCAAAGTCTCCTGAGCAGGTGCCGGTCACTCCGGCGACAATCGAAAAATCGGTGCGTCGTTTTTAGCAGAAAACGTGCCAATCCACATGCAGCGAACTGGGCATTGTGCCATAAGAGAAAATTGTTTTCCCGAGGTTTTTGCTGCGCACCGCAAGAGTGCGGCACGAAGCAGCAACGCACCACTGCGGTGCATTGCGTAAAACTACGTCGATCAACAGCGTCGGGTGATTTATACTTCAACTTCCATAACGTGAGCCTACTTACCCCATGGGAAGACTGACCGACCTGCTGAACCTTGCCGAGTCCCGCGCCCGCGAACTCGGGCTCCCCTATGCCGGGGCGCTGACGCCGCAGGAAGCTTGGGAGGTCTGGCAACTGGCGCCCGGGGCAAAACTGGTTGATGTGCGCACGCGCGCCGAATGGGATTGGGTTGGCCGCATCCCGGGCGCCATCGAGATCGAGTGGATGAGCTATCCTGGGAACCGGCCCAACCAGGACCTTCTTGCCCAGATGAAGCAGCAAGTCGACCCTGAGGCGCTCGTCCTGTTCATCTGTCGCAGCGGCGCACGGTCCCACAACGCGGCGGCTCTCGCCAGCGAAGCAGGTTACCCCGAGTGCTACAACGTGCTCGAAGGCTTTGAGGGCGACATGGACGCCAACGGTCAGCGCGGCAAGATCGGCGGCTGGCGCCACGCCGGCCTGCCCTGGAAAAGCTGAACACCGATCAGGCGCTTCCATCAGCCGTTTTTTCGATCCGTATTGATTCGAGATTTCCGTAATGCAAACCGCAACCGTCAACTTTGACAAATTCAATCAGTTGCAGGATGACGCCTGCCACGAACGCATCCGCGCGGCACGCGCGCGCCTTGGCAAGAAGGCTGTTTTGCTATGCCACCACTACCAGCGCGCTGACGTTTACCAATACGCCGACATCACCGGCGACTCGCTGAAACTCTCGCGCCTCGCCTCGCAGACTGACGCGGAATACATCGTTTTCTGCGGCGTCCATTTCATGGCCGAAGTCGCCGACATCATGTCAAAGCCGCACCAGATCGCCATCCTGCCGGACCTCGCGGCCGGCTGCTCAATGGCCGACATGGCCAATCTGGCCAAGGTCGAACGTTGCTGGCGCGAACTGAACAGCGTGCTGAACGCCGACGAGCAGGTCACCCCTGTCACCTACATCAACTCGGCAGCCGATCTGAAGGCGTTCTGCGGCGAACGCGGTGGCATCGTCTGCACCTCGTCGAACGCCGGAACGATTGCCAAGTGGGCTTTCGAGCGGCGCGAAAAAATCCTCTTCTTCCCCGACCAGCATCTCGGTCGCTGGACCGGCGCGCAGATGGGCATTCCGCTCGACGAAATGATGGTCTGGGACCCCGATCTCGAACTCGGCGGCCTGACGCCGGAACAGATTCGCAAAGCCAAGCTGCTGCTCTGGAAGGGACACTGCTCGGTACACCAGATGTTCCAGCCCGCTCACATCCAGAAATTCCGCAATCAGCACCCGAACGGCCTTGTCATCGCGCACCCCGAATGCAGCTACGAAGTCTGCCGCCAGTCGGACTATGTCGGCTCGACCGAGCACATCGTCAAAACCATCAAGGATGCTGCGCCGAACACCCACTGGCTGGTTGGCACAGAGCTTAATCTCGTCAACCGGCTGGCCGAAGAAGTCCGCCATGAGGGCAAGGTCGTTCAGTTCATGGCGCCGACCGTCTGCATGTGCTCGACGATGCAGCGCATCGACCCGCAGCATCTGGCATGGACGCTGGAAAACCTGGCCGACGGCCATGTCGTCAACCAGATCAGAGTGCCGGCGCATGAGGCACCGCTCGCCAAGCTGGCGCTCGAAAGGATGCTCGCGGTATCCTGAGCGGCATGAGCACACCAACGCTGCACATCGCCACCTACAACATCCACAAAGGCTTCTCGCACTTCAACCGGCACATGATGGTGCACGAGTTGCGAGAGCGGCTTCGCACACTCGATCCAG
This sequence comes from uncultured Pseudomonadota bacterium, assembly GCA_903939665.1. Taxonomy (GTDB): domain Bacteria; phylum Pseudomonadota; class Gammaproteobacteria; order Burkholderiales; family Rhodocyclaceae; genus CAJBIL01. The sequence goes on from CAJAHZ010000193.1 coordinate 2,588, forward strand.
ACATTGTTTTTCTGCAGGAGGTGCAGGGCCTGCATCTGGGCCACGCAGAAAATCACCACAACTGGCCTGACGGATCGCAGCACGAATTCCTCGCCGAAGACGTCTGGCAAGCCAGCGCCTATGGCCGCAACGTGATCTACGACCACGGCCATCACGGCAATGCCATCCTCTCGCGCTTTCCGATACAACACTCGCACAATCAGGACGTCACCCACCTGCGCTTCGAGCGGCGCGGCCTGCTGCACTGCGCCGTGAAAACACCGGATTCCTTACAAACGGTGCACTGCGTCTGTGTCCATCTATCGCTGTTTGCCCGCTCGCGCCGCCGGCAGATGGAGGCACTGGCCGGCTATCTGGAAGAGATCGCCGAACCCGATGCGCCGCTGATTATCGCTGGCGATTTCAACGACTGGAGAAATCGCGCCGACAACCTGCTCTCCGAACGCCTTGGCATGACCGAAGTGTTCGGCGGCATCGGCGGCGGCGGCGGCGCACCGGGGCGCAGCTTCCCCTCCGGCTTGCCGCTCTTCCGTCTCGACCGCATCTACGTTCGCGGCTTCCATGTTGAGCGTGCCGAAGTTCATTTCGGTGCGCCGTGGTCGAAAATATCCGACCACGCGGCGCTGTCGGCGCACCTGCTGCGCTATCGCGATCGCAATGCCGCCTGAGGTCCAGACCGGAAATCGGCTGACGCTGCTCAACAGCGGCGCCGAATATTTTCCGGCACTGATCGCCGCCATCGACGAGGCGCAGCATGAGGTACACCTCGAGAGCTACATCTTCGAAGACGACCTCACCGGGCATGCAGTAGCGGGCGCTTTGATCGCCGCCGCACGGCGCGGCGTCAGCGTGCGCGTCCTGGTCGATGGCTTTGGTGCGCCCGCTTTTGCCGGCAAGCTGATGCCGTCGCTGGCTGAGGCCGGCGTCATGGCCTTGATCTACCGCCCCGATATCGCGCGCTTTCAACTGCGCCGGCACCGCTTGCGGCGTCTGCACCGCAAACTGGTGGTCGTCGACTGGCGCATCGCATTTGTCGGCGGCATCAACGTCATCGATGACCTCAACACCCCGCATCAAGTACCGCCGCGCTACGACTATGCCGTACGTATCGAAGGCCCCCTGCTGACGCCCATTCAGGCAGCGATGCACCGGCTCTGGGAGATCGTCGTCTGGGCCAACTTCAAGCGCCGCTACCGGATCACCGGGTCGAAAGCGGTCGATCAGCCGCCCTGTGGCGAGCAAGCGGCCGCTTTCCTGATTCGCGACAACATCCGCCATCGCCGCGACATCGAGGAGGCTTACCTCGAAGCGATCGCCGGCGCACGCGAAGACATCCTGATCGCCAACGCCTACTTTCTGCCGGGACGCCGTTTCCGGAGAGCGCTGAGCGATGCCGCACAGCGCGGCGTGCAGGTCACCATCCTGCTCCAGGGGCGCATCGAATACCGTCTGCTCCACTACGCGACGCAAGCGCTCTATGGCAAGCTGCTAAGCGCCGGCATACGCATCTTCGAATACCACCACAGCTTCCTGCACGCCAAGGTGGCTGTCATCGACGACCTGTGGGCAACCGTTGGCTCGTCGAACATCGACCCTTTCAGCCTGTTGCTGGCCAAGGAGGCCAACATCGTAGCGTTCGACGGAAAGTTTGCTGCCGAACTGCGCCTCAGCCTCGGTAAAGCAATGCAGGAAGGCGCTCGGGAGCTACCGCAAAACCGCTGGCAACAACTGCCTTGGCATGCCCGCCTGCTGCGCTGGGCAAGCTACAACCTCGTTCGCATCGCCGTCGGCATTTCAGGTTACGGCGCCAAACACTGAGTTCAGCCCCCCGGGAACTTGCCGCGCACCGCCGGCACCTTGCCGATCGTCCACGCCGATATCGCCCAGCGCCAGAACTCGGCAAGCGGCACAGCACGCAATGCCAGCGGCACTGGGTGGCCGAGAAACTGCAAGGCATCCGCCAGTACGGCACTACCGCGCAGCGGATTGACCGCCGCCGCCTGCGTCTGTTTTGACAGTTTCTCGCCGGCCGCATTGGTCGCAACCGGCAAGTGCGCATAAACGGGGGTCGGCACCCCGAGACGTTGCTGTAGCCATATCTGACGCGGGGTAGAGTCGAGCAAATCAGCGCCACGCACAACGGAATTAACGCCTTGCAGCGCATCGTCAAGCACCACCGCCAACTGATAGGCATACTGCCCGTCGGCTCGCAGCAGGATGAAGTCGCCCACTTCGTGCGCCAGATTCTGCCGCTGCGCGCCCTGCACCCGATCCTCAAAACCCAGCGCGTGATCCGGCACGCGCATTCGCCAGGAGCGCGCCGCGCGCCCTTCCCCAAGACCGGCACGGCAAGTCCCCGGATACGCCAGACCGCCATCGACCGAAACCCGCGATGAAGAATCAGCGATTTCACGCCGGGAACAGGCACAGGGATAAACCTCGCCATCAAGCTGTAGCCGAACCAGCGCCGCGTGATAAAGATCGAGACGCCGGCTCTGCACAAGCACCTCGCCATCCCATTCAAAACCAAACGCCGCAAGCGTCCGCAAGATCTCTTCAGCGGCTCCCGGCACCGTGCGCGGCTCGTCCACATCCTCGATGCGCAGCAGCCACTCGCCGCCATTGGCACGGGCATCGAGGTAGCTACCCACCGCAGCAACCAGCGAGCCGAAGTGCAGGGGGCCGGTCGGTGAAGGCGCAAAGCGACCACGATAGACGCTCTTTCGCAATGCCTCACTTTGCACAGAATCGCTCATTCATTCCTTGAGTTCGGGATACGGCAAGCAGGCTTGCCCGACAACATCGCATTGTAATCGCAGATTTCCGGGCAACTCAGCCTCTATCCAAAGCGTCAACCATTAGTCATAATGGCCTGTTGCGCGAAAGCACAGGAACGCCCGAGGCAAGGCGAGATGAACCCACCGAAAGAGCAGACATCCGCACGACCCGCCCTGTTTGACCGGGCAGCACGTTTTCGCACGCGCATCGACTGCCTGCGCCATCTTGTTTCGGTTGCCCGCCCTGCCAGCATTTCAGTGGCGATCGGCGCACTTCTGCTGGCCTTGTGGCTGTATCACCTCGCCCCCCCGGCCTTGCTTGGCCTGTGGCTCTTTGCCATGTTCGGCCTGGCCGCGCTGCGCCTGCTTTTCGCCCGCCGCTTTGCGCAGCACTTCGACGAGACCCGCGAGTCACAAGTTGCGCGCTGGGAAAACGGCCACATGGCGCTAACCGGACTCACCGGGCTGATCTGGGGCCTTTCGGTCTGGATGCCGATGAACGACCCGGACCACAGCAACCTGCTCGCCCTTACCGTAATCCTGTGCGGCATTCTGCTGATCAACAGCAGCGCACTGGTCGCCAGCCTGAAGACTTTTGCCGGTTTTACGGCACTGCTGTCCCTGCCGCTGATCGTGCGTCTGCTCACCATCGGCAGCAGCCAGCCCTTGATGATCGGCTTTGGCGTCCTGGTCATGAGCATCATGGTCATCTCGGCTTTCCGCATGCACCACGACACGCTGGTTGCCGCATTCAACAGCCGGCACCAGAGCGATCATCTTCTGCAACAGCAACGCGTCATTTTCGAATCGGTCGGCGAAGGCATTGTTTTTCTGCAACCGAAACCGCGCTACGTCGCCGAGTGCAACCACCGCTTCGCCGAGCTCTTTGGCTATCCGCTCGACGCAATGCCCGGCATGGAACCGTGGCGCTGGCACCCCGACCGTGCGCAATGGAAGACGCTGGTCATTAATTCATTGTCGGTGATTGCTGAAGGCCGCCCCTATTACGAAGAACTGCAACTGCAGCGAGCCGACGGCTCCCTGTTCTGGGGAAAAGTCACCGGCATGGCGGTTGATGCCAACAATCTGAGTGCGGGCACCGTCTGGATCGTTTCAGACATCTCCGAAAAGCGGGCAACGCAGGCGGCACTGCGCATCAATGAAGAACGCTTCCGCGACCTGGTGCGGCTTTCATCCGATCTTTACTGGGAACAGGATGAACACTTCCGCTTCACGCACTTTGACGGACAGGAACTGATCAAACATAACCTGCCCGTCACCCAGTCAATCGGCCTGACCCGCTGGGAGATCAGCGGCGTGCTTGGCGTTCCCGAATGGCGCTGGAAGGAGCACATCAGCACGCTGGAACGACACGAACCTTTTCGCGACTTCATCTACCAGAAAACAACCCCGGAAGGCGATCCGCACTGGTACAGCATCAACGGCAAGCCGCTATTCGACGCCGAAGGCCTGTTTATCGGCTATCACGGCACAGCCAGCGACATCACCTCGCGCATCGAATCAGAGGCACGCTTCCGGCACCTGGCCTATCACGACCCGCTGACCCAACTACCCAACCGACGCCTGCTGGAAGACCGGCTCGAGCAGTCCATCCGCAACGCCCACCGCAACGGGCATCAATTGGCGCTACTGCTGATCGACCTCGACAAGTTCAAGCCCATCAACGATCAGCACGGGCACGCCTCCGGCGACCGGGTGCTTGAAACAGTCGCCGCCCGCCTGCGGGCTTGCGTGCGCGATACCGACACCGTCGCTCGCCTCGGCGGCGATGAATTCGTCGTGTTGTTATCGTCTATCGAAGCAGCAAAAGACGCGTTTGCCGTTGCCGAAAAAATCCACGCCAGCATTACCGAACCGATCAGCGCCGGCGAACACTGCCATCGTGTAGCCAGCAGCATCGGTATCAGCCTTTACCCCGAGCACGGAGACAACGTGGGCGCGCTGCTGCACCGCGCCGATGACGCAATGTACAACGGCAAGCAAAGCGGTGGCGAGACAACACGGATCTACGACGGACAGCGGGCGAACTAAACTTCGCCATCCCCGGCGGGGGCTAGCCGGCCTTCGGCTTCAGCGATTTTTTTGGGTAGATATCGAAGCGACTGGCATTGCCTTCCAGCGCGTAACCGGCTTGCGCACCGGCAATTCCCGGCGCCTTGCGCGGACGTTTGACGACCACCCGATGCGTAGCCAGCGCCAAAGCGGCCTCAAGCAGAGCCGGCGCATCATCGTCATCGCCCACCAGCGGGCGAAAAAGGCGCATTTCCTTTTTCACCGACGCGCTTTTGTCGCGATGCGGGAACATCGGATCAAGGTAGACCACCTGCGGCGGCTCGCCCTGCCAAGCGCGCATCAAGTCGATCGCATTGCCACGCAGCAAATGCATCTGCGCCACAATCGGCGCCACGTCCGGGTCGATCTGTGCGCGCAGCAAGCCGTCTTCCAGCAAGGCGGCGATCAGGGGATGGCGCTCAATCAGGGTCATCGCACAACCCAGCCGCGCCAGCACGAAAGCATCGCGCCCCAGCCCAGCCGTCGCATCAAGAACAACAGGGCGAACACCGGGCTGGACGCCGACAGCCTTGGCGATCATCTGCCCGTTGCCTCCGCCAAATAAACGCCGATGCGCTACAGCCCCTTCGACGAAATCCACCCGCACCGGCCCCGGCGCCTGCGGCCCCAACTCGACGAGTTGCAACCCGTCGCATCCCAATTGCAAGGCAAACTCGGCCTCACCGCCCGGCGGCAACTGCAGACGCTCAGCCCACGCCGCGGCAGCGGTGGCAAAAGCCGGCTCCAGCGCCTCAACACGGACTGTGGCCTTCGCCCAATTCCCATCTAAAGCATCCATGCTTCACCCAAGACTTGTGCCTGCTGCAACACCAGTTCCACCGCCGCCTCCTGCAGATCGGGCGGGTACTTGTACTTGCGCAAAATGCGCTTGACCATCAGGCGCAGCTTGGCGCGCACGCTCTCACGCTGAGACCAGTCGACGCTCAAGTTCTGGCGCAGGCTCTCGGTCAATTCGTGGGCGATCTTCTTCAGCGTCTCGTCGGACAGTTCGCGCACCGCCGATTCGTTATCGGCCAGCGCGTCGTAGAAACGGATTTCGTCCTCGGAGAGCCCGAGTTCTTCGCCCCGTTCGGCGACGGCGCGGAACTTCTTCGCCATCGCAATCAGCTCCTCGATCACCTGCGCCGTTTCAATCGCACGGTTCTGGTAGCGCTTGACCACGTCGCCGAGCAGATCGGAAAACTTCCGCGCCTGCACCACGTTGCCGGCAAAGCGCGACTTTATTTCGCCTTCGAGCAGGCGTTCGAGCAGTTCCACCGCCAGATTGCGCTCGGGCAGGTTGCGCACTTCGGCAAGGAAAGCATCGTCAAGAATGCCGATGTTCGGCTTATCCAGCCCGACCGCATCGAAAATATCGACGACTTCTTCCGATACCACCGCCGAACTGATGATCTGGCGGATCGCCAGTTCACGCGCCTCGTCGGTCTTTTTCTGCTGCGTCAGTTCACGTTTGGTGAGGATGATCTTGACCGCCTGGAAGAAGGCGACTTCCTCGCGTACCGCCTTGGCCTCGTCAAGCGTGCAGCACAGCGTAAACGCCTTGCTCATCGCCAGCGTGGCATCAGCAAAACGCTTCTTGCCTTCTTTCTGCCCGAGAACATGGTTCGCGGTGCCGGCCAGCAACCGGTGGCCGCTACTCAAAAACCCGCTGTAGTCAAAAC
>CAJAHZ010000194.1 GCA_903939665.1 uncultured Pseudomonadota bacterium
GTAATCGCCAAGCGACCGCACGGCTATTTCATTACGCACGTCGAAGGCGCGCAGTTCCCGGTCGTCAATGGGCAGGCGCTCGATGCGCAGGCGCATCTGCTCAGCGATCATGACGTAATTGAAATTGCGGGGATAAAAATGGAGTTCTTCCTCAAGAGCTGATGATCAATCGACGACGCGGTCAGGCGGAAAATTGAAAAAGCATCTCATCCGTATCGCGCTGGGCCTGCTGTTGTCACTGGGTTTTCTTGGCCATGCAGCTAAAATCTACCAGATTTCGCTGGTCAACACCTTGGACGCTTTCGTCTACGATGCCCGCCTCCGTCTGACGACGAAAGGCGGCATTGACGAGCGTGTCGTCATTCTCGATATCGATGAAAGGAGTCTGGCCGAGGTGGGGCGCTGGCCATGGGGCCGCGACAAGCTGGCGACCCTGGTTACCCAGCTTTTCGATACGTACAAAGTTGCCGTGCTCGGCTTTGACGTGGTTTTTGCGGAGCCTGACAGCAGTTCCGGCTTGAAGTCGCTGGAAGCCATCGGCAGTACGGAGTTGAAAAATGACCCGGCATTCCAGTTGGCGCTCAAGAGCCTGCGCGGCACCCTTGACTACGACAATCGTTTTGCTGAAGCACTGCGTGGCCGCAATGTTGTTCTCGGCTATTACTTTACCAATCTCGACGACGCTCATAAGAACGGCGCGCTGCCGGATCCCGTGATCCAGGCGGGCACGTTCAAGGGCAGGAATATCGCTTTTACCTCGTGGAGCGGCTACGGCGGCAATCTGCCTGAGTTCCAGAAGAACGCAGTGCATGCTGGCCACTTCAATCCGATTGTGGATTTTGACGGCATTTCCCGGCGGGTGCCGATGCTGGTCGAGTACGACGGGAAGTACTACGAGTCGCTTTCTCTGGCCATGGTCCGTCTGCTGCTTGGCAAGCCGCCCTTGGTGCCGGGCTACCCCGAAGAGACCGCTTTTTCCAGCCGCAGCTATACCGGCATGGAGTGGCTCGATTTGTCGACCGAGCGCGGTCGCGTGCGCATACCTGTCGATGAAAATGCCGCCAGCCTGATCCCCTATCGCGGGGTGCAGGGCAGCTTTCGTTATCTTTCCGCCGCCGATGCGCTGGCCGGACGGCTTAAGCCGGAACAATTGCAGGGCAAGATCGTGCTGCTTGGTACGACTGCGCCGGGCCTGATGGATCTGCGTTCGACGCCGGTTGGCAGCACCTACCCTGGGGTTGAGGTGCATGCCAACCTGGTGGCCGGCATTCTGGACGCTTCGATCAAACAGAAGCCGCCTTATGTGATGGGCGCCGAGGTATTGCTGCTCATCTCGTGCGCCCTTCTGCTGGCGCTGCTGCTGCCGGTGCTTTCGCCCTTGTACGCCAGCTTGCTGGCGCTTGGCACCTTGTCGGCTGTCGTGGCGTTCAATTTCTGGCTGTGGTCGGCGGGGCTGGTTCTTCCCCTTGCCTCGACCTTTACCGTCATCGTCGCGCTGTACGCGCTGAACATGTCCTGGGGGTATTTCGTCGAGTCGCGCAGCAAACGGCAATTTACCGACCTGTTTGGTCAGTACGTGCCGCCCGAGTTGGTCGACGAAATGGCGCGCGATCCGGAGCGCTACAGCATGGAGGGCAAGAACGAGGAATTGACCGTTCTCTTTTCCGATGTGCGCGGTTTTACAAC
>CAJAHZ010000195.1 GCA_903939665.1 uncultured Pseudomonadota bacterium
CAGCAATCGTGCGACCGCTCTGCCTTTGAATTTCTCTGAGTACCTTGCCATTTCCATCCCTTATCGCCGCCCCAGGTTCTTGTTTATAGAGGCGACAACTATTCTGACGCAGGGGGGGGAAAGTCGGTGAGCGGAAGCGAGACGAGGAGAGGAACGAAGAGACGAATCCTCAACGATGAGCGGAGCGAATTTCGATCCAAAATGAGTAAATTCTCAAATCGATGAACTCGTAAGCAGGGGAGTTCATTAGGCGCCCCAATTGAGAATACTCATCTCACTCGACTTGCTGGCCTGACCGAGGATCATTGACCAATCTTGCCAAAATTTGCCAAACAAACTAATCTTTGGCCATGAGCACAATGAATATATCCCTACCCGACACGCTCAAGTCCTTTGTGGACGAGCAGGTCAATCAAGGCAGCTATGGCACAAGCAGTGAGTACGTGCGTGAGCTGATCCGCAAGGATCAGGATCGCCTGCAACTGCGCAGCCTCCTGCTCGCGGGCGCGGCGTCTGCTCCGACCGCTCCGGCCGATCCGGCCTACTTCGAGGGGCTGCGTGATCGGCTGCGCAAGGCGGCCAAGGTTGGCGCTCGCGGGTGACGGTTAAGCCTGTCGTTCCGCGTGAGCTAGCCAACCGGGACATCGACGACGCGATTGCCTACTATTTCGCTGAAGATGCTGCACAAGCGGCGCTCGGCTTCATTGACGCCTTGGAACAGGCGTATGCGCACATCGTTCGCCATCCGGCTACCGGATCGCCACGCTACGCCCACGAACTGAACTTGCCCGGCTTGCACTTCTGGCCGCTGGCACACTATCCCCACCTTGTGTTTTATGTCGAGCGTCCAGAGCACATTGATGTCTGGCGCGTGCTGCACGACCAACGCGACATCCCGGCGTGGATGCAGAAGCCCGAGGCCATCTGAGTCTCGCTCAGGCGACAGCGCGGCATTGCGCTACTGTCAGGATACAAACCGAGGTTTGCAGGGTTTACGGTTTGCCCTCCCGATAACGGGTTGAATTCACACCCTTTGAACAGAAAACGGCTACCCTTGCCATTCCAAAAGACGCCCCATTCGCTGCCAACTTCAATTGCGCATCAAACGCGGCGGCGCAAGGTCGCGAGGTTGAGCCACAGAAATCGCCGGAGAGGGCGCTGACATGACTGATATCGGCAAAAAGAGGGGGTAGGAATGAGCAAAAGCAAACGATCGCAAATTCCCAAGAATAACGAAGTCTCACTTGTCCGTTCATCAGCGGCTGAATATCTGACCTTTGTCGCTGCAACCGGGAGCGCGCAAACCAGCGTGGAAATGCGCTATGAGGATGAAAACCTGTGGCTCACGCAGAAGATAATGGCCACGCTCTACGATGTGTCGGTGCCAGCAGTCAGCCAACATTTGAAGCGCATCTTTGCCGACAACGAGCTGGAGCGCGAAGCAACTGTTAAGCAGTACTTAATGGTTCAAACCGAGGGCGAGCGGGAGGTTCAGCGCAAGGTCGACCACTATAGCCTGCAGGCCATCATCGCCGTCGGCTTCAAGATTGAAAACGAGCGCGCGGTGCAGTTTCGCAAATGGGCCAACCAGATCGTCAAGGACTACACGATTCAGGGCTGGGCCATGGATGCGGAGCGCCTGAAGAGCGGCGGCAGCGTGCTGACGGAAGATTTCTTCGAACGACAGTTGGAGAAGATCCGGGAAATCCGGCTCTCTGAGCGCAAGTTCTACCAAAAGATTACCGACATCTACGCCACGGCGCTGGATTACGACACGTCGGCAACGGCGACCAAACGTTTTTTTGCAGCGGTGCAGAACAAGCTGCATTACGCCATTCACGGGCAGACGGCAGCTGAGGTGATCGTGAACCGGGCGGATCACCAGAAGGAAAATATGGGCCTGACCAGTTGGGAGGGCGCGCCCCAAGGGAAGGTCCACAAATACGACGTCGCCATTGCCAAGAACTACCTATCGGATTTCGAACTGGCACAGATGCAGCGGATTGTTTCGGCCTATCTCGATATGGCAGAACTGCAAGCCATGCGCCACATGCCCATGACCATGGCGGACTGGGAAGAGCGTCTGGGCGGCTTCTTGAAACTCTGGGACCGGGATGTGCTGCAGGACGCGGGCAAGGTGACGGCGGAAATCGCCAAGGCGCACGCCGAAAGCGAGTTCGAGAAATACCGCATCGTGCAGGATCGGTTTTTTGAAAGTGATTTTGACCGGGTGATCAGGCAGATTGAGTCCGGCAGCCAACCCGACATCGCCGAGGAATAGCGGATATGGCCACGAAGAAGAGCACGCCCAGTTGGAGCGACGTCAAGACCAGACTGACCAATTTCGACCGCGCTGGCTTGCTCTGACTGCTGCATGACCTGTACTCGGCCAACAAGGATACCAGTCGTGTCACGAGTTGGGCGTACCAGTCGCCCTTGAAATTTCGCGCTCCGGCTACGGCGCGCACGCCTGGATTTTCTTTTCCG
>CAJAHZ010000196.1 GCA_903939665.1 uncultured Pseudomonadota bacterium
GCCTTGAACAGATCGTCGAGCTTGAGGCGCACGCCGGAAACCCGGTCTTCCATGCGGTAGAGGCGTTGCGCGTCTTCCATGCGGATCAGTGCCAGCCCGTTGTCGTACTCGAACATGCCGACCTCGAACAAGCCGACGACGGTAAAGGTTTTCAGGCGCGGCACCACGCCAGCCGGCGTCACAACGCCCTGCGGCGCGATCAGCGTCACCTTGTCGCCGACAAAAACACCGAGCGCGCGCGCCAGCTCACTGCCGAGGATGATGTTGAATGAATCCGGCGTCAGCAAATCGAGACTGCCGCTTTTCATGTGCGGGCGGAAATCGGCAACCTTGTCTTCGAGGTCGGGCAGGATGCCGCGCACCAGCGCACCGCGCACCGACTGGCCATAAGAGAGCATGCCCTGCGCCTGCACGAAAGGCGCTGTCGCGGTGACACTCGGATGTTTCGCCGCCTGCTCGGCAATCTGCGGCCAGCCGGCCATTTCGCCGTTGCTGCCGCTGATCTGAACGTGCGAAACAACCGCCAGGATGCGGGTACGCAACTCAGTCTGGAAGCCGTTCATCACCGAAAGCACGACGATCAGCGCGGCAACGCCAAGCGCGATGCCGCCCATCGAAATCATCGAAATAAAAGAAATGAAATGATTGCGTCGTTTGGCACGCGTATAGCGCAGGCCGATCAGTAGTTCGTAAGGCAGGGCCATCAGTGGCGGGAGCTCGCTTAAGGGTTGAGGGGGGTCAAATGGCTGGCGCGGTCAAGGCGCTATGGTACACCTAGCGAAGCAAGCGCGTTGGATTCGCCTGCACCGGGAGCTTGCAAGGCATTCTCTGGCGCTTGCGTTTATACGTCTTTGACGTATAATCATTCTGTGAACACTGTGGCCGAAACCGATATTTTCCAGCGTTACTCAGCCACGATCTGGTCCGACGCCGAACGCATGGCATTTGTAGACTGGATCGCTGCCAACCCGCTTGCCGGCGATGTCATATCCGGCTCAGGCGGTTGCCGCAAGGTGCGCTGGAGCCGGTCCGGCATGGGCAAGCGCGGCGGAGCGCGAGTGATTTATTTCAACGCTGTTGATGGCCGTATTTGGATACTGATCGCCTATACCAAGGCGAAATTTGATAATTTGCCAGCTGATTTTCTCGCACGGCTGAAAGCAGAGGTGGAAAATGGATAAGGAAATGGCGCAGTTCCAGAACGATTTACTCGACTCCGTTCGCCAGATGAAGACGGGCAAGGCGGCACGAACCACAGAAGTTGTGATTTCACCCATTGTGGCCGCACGCAACACTTCCGGGCTGTCGCAGGGGCAGTTCGCGGCACTGCTTGGGGTATCCAAGCGGACCTTGCAAGAATGGGAACAAGGACGACGCGAGCCTTCTGGTGCGGCCAAGACACTGCTGAGAGTGGCCGAAACTCACCCAGAAGTGTTGCGCGAACTTGCGTCTTAACAACTGTCTGCAGGAAATGCAGCGTCGCATGGCTGCTGCTTTCCCCACTTGCCTGGCCCTGTAATAGCGCTCCGGCACCCCAAGCAACTCAAACCAAGGCCCCATGCAGCTCACCCTCCTCGTCCCCGAACTGATCTGGCCCGAACCAGAAGACCGCGAAGCCCTTGACGCCCTCGCCTGCCCGGCGGTGAACACGCTGCTCGCGCGCAGCCGCCTGCGCCGCCGTGCTCCGCAATCGCTCGAAGCCACGCTCACCGACACCTTCGGGCTGCCCGAGGGCGCGCCTTATGCGCCGCTCCGCCTGCTGGGAGAGGCGGCCAGCCCGGCAGTCAATCCGGTCGATGGCTGCTGGATCTGCGCCGACCCGGTGCATCTGCGCTTTCATCAGGAGCGGCTGATTCTTGCCGATAGCGGCAGCTTCGGCATCGAACTGGCCGAAGCACAAGGCATTGTCAGCGAACTCAACCGCCATTTTGCCGACCTTGGCAGCTTTTACGTCGCCGCTGCCGACCGCTGGTACCTGCGGCTTGCGGCGAGCAGCGATCTGGGTGCGCTCGACAAATTCGACGTACCGCCGCTTTCGGCGATGGCTGGCCGCAGCGTTGAAAAGCAGTTGCCCGACACAGCACAGAGCAGCGCGCTGCGCAAACTGCTTAACGAAGCGCAGATGCTGCTGCACGCTCACCCGGCCAACGCCGCGCGCGAAAGCGCCGGGCGCCTGCCGATCAACAGTCTCTGGCTGTGGGGTGCCGGCGCTCTGCCGACGCCTGGCGATGCGCTGTTTGACACGATCTGGAGCACGCTGCCGCTCGCCGTCGGCCTGGGCCGCGCCGCCGGCGTACCGACCCACCCGGTGCCAGCCGACGCCGCCGCGCTGTTCGCCAGCGCCACACCGGGCAGCCGGCAACTCATCGTGCTTGATGAGTTGCTTGGCCCGGTGCAATACGAGAACGGCGAAGCCTACCGCGCGGCGCTGCTCGCGCTGGAGAGCCGCTGGTTCGCCCCGCTGCAGAAGGCGCTGGCTGCCGGCAAGCTCTCGCAGCTGCGCATCGAAGCCTCGACAGCCTATGGCGCGCTGACCTGGACGAGCCGTCGCAGCGACCAGTGGAAGCTGTGGCGCCGCGCGCA
>CAJAHZ010000197.1 GCA_903939665.1 uncultured Pseudomonadota bacterium
ACGGTTTTCGCTTTCATCGCTTGCTGAATCGCGGCGGCGTATTCAGCACTTTCCGGCTGATGCCGCGCCATCTCCCGGGCGGAAATCAGCGCCTTTTGCGACAACTCGCGACCGCTCAACGGCTTCGCTTGCACCGCAAGTTCATTGAGGAATTTGTCCATATCCGCACGTTCGGCATTGGTCCACGACTTGTTGGCCCAGACGTCATTCGCCAGGACTGGCTCTCGCTGGGTCGCCGACTTTTCCGATCGACGGCTTGGCCTCTTGTTGCTTTCGGCGGTCGCCTGCGGTTCCGCCACAGGACGGGGTGACGGCTGAACGACGGACAGGGAATCAGGCCGCGCGATGGTGATATCCAAACGTGGACGCGGCTTGGCGGCTGAATTTTCGGTAGCCGAAGACAAGGACTCAGGCTTGGATAAGCGGAAGAAAAGCACAACTGCGTGCAGCAAGAGAGAGATCGCGAAAGCCAGCATGAGCGGCTTACGCGTAAAGATGTTGCTGTGGTCCATTGCCGAATTTTAGCGCGTGCGACCGAAGTGGCGGCCAGCTTGTTGCGCGCAAGCACGCACAGGATCACCCGTACGCGAGGAAAAACGCAAAAAGGGCGAGCCTCAGGCCTTCAGTAATTCTTCGCGGCACCCTAGCCAGCGCTTGAGATGCCGCTCGGCGCGCTCCGGATCATCACGCAACAAATGCTCGGCCATCTGCCGTGCCAGTTCGACAAGATCGGCATCCGCCTCAAGATCGGCGTAGCGCAGCAGCGGCACACCCGACTGACGACTGCCGACAAATTCGCCGGGGCCCCGCAGATGAAGATCCTGACGGGCAATTTCAAAACCATCGGTGTTCTCAAAAACAATCTTCAGCCGGGCTCTTGCCGTCGGCGACAGTGGCTGCTGGTAGAGCAGGACACACACCGAGTCGTGCGCACCCCGCCCGACGCGCCCGCGCAATTGATGCAATTGCGAGAGGCCAAAACGCTCGGCGTGTTCGATCACCATCAGACTGGCATTCGGCACATCAACGCCAACTTCGATCACCGTGGTGGCGACCAGAACGTCGATCTCGCCGGCAGCGAACGCCGCCATCGCAGCGGCCTTCTCATCCGCCTTGAGACGGCCATGGACCAGGCCGATACGCAGATCGTCAAGCTCTTCGCTGAGTGCGGCAAAGGTATCGAGTGCGGTCTGCAACTGCAGCTTTTCGGACTCTTCAATCAACGGACAAACCCAGTAGGCCTGCCGGCCTTTTGTCACGGCGCCACGTACTCCGGCAATCACTTCGTCGCGCCGCGCGTCTGAAACAAGTTTCGTTTTTATCGGCGTGCGCCCCGGCGGCAACTCGTCGAGAATCGAAATGTCAAGGTCAGCGTAATAGCTCATCGCCAGCGTGCGCGGGATCGGCGTGGCAGACATCATCAGTTGATGAGGGTTGCCCCCCTTGCGCCGAAGCTCAAGTCGCTGCGCAACACCAAAGCGGTGCTGCTCGTCCACGATCGCCAAACCAAGCCGTGCAAAATCGACGCCTTCCTGAATCAGGGCATGCGTGCCGACCACCAGCTGGGCGCTGGTTGCCGCCTGCAACTGCATCGCCTGTTTTGCCGCCTTCTTGAGACTACCCGATAGCCAGGCGACTTCGATGCCGAGCGGCGCCAGCCACATCCGCAATTTGAGATAGTGCTGTTCGGCCAGAATCTCGGTGGGCGCCATGAAGGCCGCCTGATAACCCGCCTCAATGGCCTGACAGGCGGCGAGCGCCGCAACGATCGTCTTGCCGCTGCCGACATCGCCTTGCAGCAAGCGCTGCATCGGGTAGGGCTGCGCAAGATCGGTAGCGATTTCCTCGGCCACCCGTTGCTGCGCAGCGGTCAACCCAAACGGCAGCGCGGCCAGCAGTTGCTGCGCGAGTTGCCCGGAAGCGCACAGCACCGGCGCGCCCTTCTGTCGCCGCGCGTTGTAGGCACGGCGCAACGAAAGCTGCTGCGCCAGCACCTCGTCGAACTTGATGCGTCGCCATGCGGGATGCGAGCGCAGCTGCAAGGCTGCTTCGGGCACACCTGGCGGCGGGGCGTGCAACAGGGACACGGCATCAGCAAAAGCAGGCAGGGCATGACGAGCGCACCAACGGACATTGAGCAACTCGCTCAGATCGGCCTCGCCAAGCGCTTTGCCGATGAGCTTGCGCAGCGCGTTCTGCGAAATCCCGGCGGTCGTCGGATAAACCGGCGTCAGCGACTGCGGCAGCGCTTCGTCGACGTCCACCGGCCGATAGCGCGGATGGACCATTTCGGGGCCCAGAAAGCCATGGCGAACCTCGCCGAAAATACGCAGGCGTCGGCCGTTGTCACGCGCCGTTTCCAGTTGTTTGGTCTGGCTGCCGTAGAAATTCAGGAAACGCAGCGTCAATTCGCCGCTGGCATCGGCAACCCGTGCCACCAGTTGGCGACGCGGACGAAACTGCACCGAGACGTCGAGCACCTCGGCCTCAAACTGCACCGGCAAGCCAGGCGGTGCATCGGCAATCAATGTAACGCGGGTCTCATCCTCATAACGCAGCGGCAGATGCAGAACAAGATCGTCACGCCGCGCCAGGCCGAGCTTCGCCAGCCGGGCCTTGATCGCAGGAGGCGCGTTGATCTCGTCGGCAGACATCAGCCGGTGCGCACTACTTCAGCAACACCATCACCGCATCAGCCTCGACCAGTGCGGCACGCGGCAGCGACGCGACACCGACCGCAGCGCGTGCCGGGAAAGGCTCCGAAAAATATTTCGCCATCGTCTCGTTAACTTTGGCGAAATTGCCGAGATCGGTAAGAAAGACGTTGAGTTTCACCACGTCGGCCAGCGATCCGCCAGCGGCTTCGGCGACGGCTTTGAGGTTATCGAAAACACGAACAATCTGCGCCTCGATGCCCTCTACCATCTGCATGCTGGCCGGGTCGAGACCGATCTGGCCGGAAAGATAGACGGTATCACCAACCCTTACCGCCTGGGAATACGTGCCGATAGCAGCCGGTGCGTGCGGTGTTGAAATGATTGTTTTGGCCATAATGGAATGCTCGATCCTCTAGAATGTGAAGCGTGAAAACAGGAGAGTTTAAATGACCACAGCGATCATCGCCAATCTCGAAAAGCTACTCGGCGGCCCACGCGACAGCGCTTTGCTCCGCTACTCCCTCGGCAACGAATGGCTGAAGGCCGGCGACCCGGCAACAGCGGCGCTGCGTTTTCGCGAAGCCGTTGAGCGCGATGCAAAGTACTCGGCCGCCTGGAAGCTGCTGGGCAAGGCGCTGAGCGAGAGCGGACAAAGCGCTGAAGCACTGGCGGCATATGAACGAGGAATCATCGTTGCCGAAGAAAAAGGCGACATACAGGCCGCAAAGGAAATGGTCGTGTTCGTGCGGCGCCTCAAGAAGCAGCTTGCGGGCGGGTGAATTGCCTTCAGCGCCGCACCGCACCTTTCGGCGGCGTCAGCAGCACGGTGTCGATCCCCATTGACTTCATTTTTTCGCGCGCCGCTTCGGCCTCTTCGCGGCTCTTGAACGGGCCCACCTGGACGCGTGTTTCCAGCGTCGACGGGATGCCATTAAGCGTCAGCCTCGCGTGCAACTCTTCGGCCAGTCGCGGATCGGAGAACACGCCGGCCTGCAGCGCATAGCCGGAGAACAGGCGAGGCGGCGCCACGGCTTGCCGGGTCACGGCAAGCGGCGCTTGATCCTTGACGGCAGGCACTGGCTCGGCATCCGGCCGGACTTCTACCGGGCGCGGTGCAGCCGCATGCGGGGCAACAGGTGCTTGCTGCACCGATGGCGCCACACGGCCTGGCTGCACCGCGCGCGGCTCGGTGCGTGGCGCAGCGTGCGGCAAGACCGGCTGCGAAAGAACTTCGGGGCGTGCTGGTGCTTCAACCGGCGGCAGCGATTTATCGACAGGCACGGCACTGGCTTCCGGCTCAACCGTCTTCTTGTCTTCCGGTGGCGCTTCCGGCACCGGCTCGGCCGGCTTGAGCGGCTGCGTAATTTCCTTCTTCGGAACCGGTACCCGCTCAGTGAAGCGTGGTGCCGCAGGTTCCTGTTCGTCCGGTGCGCTCAGATGGTCAAACAGCGCTAGCGTGCCAAGCAGTGCCACGATCATCAGTCCGGCAAACCCCATTCGCCAGGCAAGCTTGCGCTTTAGATCGGGCTGTTCCGTCGAGGCGCCGTTACCGCCGCTGATCTGCTTGTCCATGTTTTCCTTATGCCTGGTTGCCGTCGTGACGATTACGAACCAGCGCCACGACAAGTTCCGCCTCGGCACGGGCGATCCCGCAGTGCTGGGAAATCGTCGTCGCATCGTGGCCCTGCATTGCCATCTGCATCGCATCGCCGTAAATCGGCGACACGTTCTGCGTCACCCGCGTGTGCGAAAGCTCCCGCTGCAACGCTTCACGCATCTGCGACAGCTCGGCGCGCAGCGTCCCCACCTCGCCACGCAAAATCGAAACATTGCGCTCCAGCGCATCGATCATCTGCTGTCCCGGAATTTCCGGCGGCGGTTCATTCCAGGCAAATTCGGGCTCAACGCGCGCCGGCGGCTCAGGCGGCAACTCGGGCGCTTGCTCAGCGGCGTAGGCGGCAACAGCCGACAGCGCGGCAGCAGACTCGGCAACACGCACGACCTCTTTGGCGCGCTTCAGGCGCTGCATGCGAAAAAAAACGACGAGGACATAGAGCACCAGCATCGCGATTACCGCGATCAGTGTTTCGCGCCAGGTCAAATTGGCCAGTGTTTCTGCCAACGCTCCAAAGTCCATCGTTTGCCTGCTTGATTGAGTCTGGCGGGTATTATGCCAGACACTTGCCTCGCATTCGCCGGCTTCTTGAGAAGCACGCTTGCCGGTGGACAAACGAAAAAACGGAGGTCAGCGCCCAGGGGGACGGGCGATGACCTCCGAAAACACAACAGCAAAAAATCAGAGAAGCGACTCGAACAGGCCAGCAGCGCCCATGCCGGTACCGATACACATGGTCACCATGCCGTAGCGCTGCCTTGTGCGTTGCAGGCCATGCACGATGGTCGCAGTACGCACCGCACCGGTCGCACCGAGCGGGTGACCCAATGCGATGGCACCACCCAGCGGGTTAACCTTGGCCGGATCGATATTCAAGGTCCGCACAACAGCCAGCGCTTGCGCTGCGAAAGCTTCGTTGATCTCGAACCAGTCCACGTCGTCCTGCTGGACGCCGGCCTGCTTGAGCACGCGCGGAATCGCTTCGATCGGGCCGATGCCCATGATTTCGGGCGGCACGCCGGCCACCGAAAAACCGGCAAAGCGGGCCAGCGGTTTCAGGTTGAACTGCTTGAGAATCTTTTCCGAAACGATCAGCACGGCGCCTGCACCATCGGACATCTGCGAGCTGTTGCCGGCAGTGACCGATCCACGCGCGGCGAACACCGGTTTCAACTTGGCCAGACGCTCCAGCGAACTGTCGGAACGCGGGCCTTCGTCATTTTCGGCAAGGAAATCGCGAATCATCAGTTCGCCGGTCTTCAGATTCGGCACATGCGCCTTGATGGCGTAGGGCGAAATCTCGGCCTTGAAGTGGCCGGCAGCAATTGCTGCGCAGGCCTTCTGGTGCGAAGCGACGGCGAAGGCGTCCTGATCGTCACGCGAGATCTTCCACTGTTGCGCAACCTTCTCGGCGGTGAGGCCCATGCCGAAAGCAATCGCGTAATTTTCTTCCTTCTCGAAGAGGGCCGGATTCATGGCAATCTTGTTGCCCATC
>CAJAHZ010000198.1 GCA_903939665.1 uncultured Pseudomonadota bacterium
CAGACCTGCGCCACCGAAAAGCGGCGCCGTCGAAAGCGTGGCAAGCTGGCCGACCCGGCAAAGCGCGTCTTCATCAACGAAGCGGTATGCGAAGGCTGCGGCGATTGCGGCGTGCAATCGAACTGCCTTTCGATCATCCCGGTTGACACCGAATTCGGCCGCAAGCGGGCGATCGACCAATCGTCGTGCAACAAGGACTACTCCTGCATCAAGGGTTTCTGCCCGAGCTTCGTCACCGTCGAAGGCGGCAGACTGCGCAAGGGAAGCGCCATAGAGGCCGACGAAAGCGCTTTCCGCACACTGCACGAACCACTGATTCCGGACACGGCGCAAGCCTTCAACATCCTGATCACCGGCGTGGGCGGCACCGGCGTCGTGACCCTTGGCGCGTTGCTCGGCATGGCCGCCCACCTCGACGGCAAGGGCGTATCAGTACTCGACATGACCGGCATGGCGCAAAAATACGGCGCCGTCTTCTCGCACCTGCGCATCGCCGACCGGCCCGAAGGCATCCACGCTGCACGCATCGCCACCGGCGAAGCGCACGCCATTATCGGCGGCGACCTCGTGGTCACAGCGGGAGTGGAGGCGCTTTCAAAAACGCTGGCCGGCAAGACGCGCGCCGTCGTGAACATCGCCGAAACACCGACAGCCGATTTCACGCGCAACCCCAACTGGAATTTCCCGCAACAAACAATGCAAGCGCAAATCACAGACGCCTGCGGCGAGGGTAACGCATTGTTCCTCGACACGCAGCAACTGGCAACCCAACTCATGGGCGATGCGCTGTACGGCAACATTTTTCTGCTCGGTCTGGCCTGGCAAAAAGGACTGGTGCCGCTTTCATCAGAGTCGATCGACCGTTCCATCGAACTGAATGGCACCGCCGTAGAACAGAACCGTAAAGCCTTTCTCTGGGGGCGCCGCGCCGCCCACGACCTGGAGGCTGTGCGCCGCTTCGCGGAACCCGCCACAACCTCGCCGACGCATCGTTTTTCACGCGATCTTGACGAAATCATCAATCGCCGGGTCGAAGCACTCACCGCTTATCAGGATGCGGCCTACGCCCGCCGGTACGCAGCGCTGATTGAACGCGTCCGTACCACCGAAGCCCAACTGCAGTCCACCAAGCTGAGCGAAACGGTCGCGCGAAACTACTTCAAACTGCTGGCCATCAAGGATGAATATGAGGTCGCCAGACTCTACAGTGCCCCAGCCTTCATGCAGCAACTGAACAAACGCTTCGAAGGCGACTTCCGCTTGCGTTTTCATCTCGCACCGCCGCTACTGGCCAGGCCTGACCCGATCACCGGCCAGATTGCCAAGCGCAGCTACGGCCCGTGGATGATGCGTGTTTTCTACGGCCTGGCGATGCTCAAGGGGCTGCGGGGGACGATGTTCGATGTCTTTGGCTACGCCACTGAACGGCGCCTCGAGCGACAGCTGATTGCCGATTACGAAAACGATGTCGAGTTGATCCTCAGCAAACTCGGGGGCGAATCGCTCGACAGCGTCATCGAACTGGCAAAAATCCCCGAGGGAATTCGCGGTTTCGGCCACGTCAAAGCAGCGTCGGTCGCGCAGACGCGCAAGAAAAGAGAGTCCCTGCGCTGGCAACTACAGGCGTCCCAAGCCGCGCAGATTAACAGGATAGAATGCGCTGCCCAGACTCAGGAGCAGCGCATTGCCTTCACCCGAAACTAACGCCGGCTCACCGCCCGACCCGCAGCCGCCGGCCATCGCGAGCAGCGGCCCGCAATTACGGCAACTCGCGCTGCAATTTGCCGCAATGCTCGCCGTACTATCGCTTGCCTGGCCTTATTACGGGATGCGCAACGAGGAACTGCCATGGCCGCAAACGGCGTTCGCCATCGGCGCAGTGGCCTTGCTGCTCGCCGCATCGACCCGCCAGCCCTGGTGGTGGCTAGCGATCCACGCGCTGTTCGCGCCGCTCGCCTGGTGTGTCGCAGCGCTGGCGATTGATCCCGGCTGGTTTCTGCTGCTGGCCGTACTTCTGCTGCTCGTTTATCGCGGCGCATTGAGCGGGCAAGTGCCGCTTTATTTATCAAACCCCGATACCGCCGCCGCGCTCGCCGAACTCACTGCCGACCGAGCGCAGCTACGCTTTCTTGACCTTGGGGCGGGCATCGGCAGCGTTCTGCGCCCGCTGGCCATGGCACGCCCGGACGCCTTATTCACCGGCATTGAAAATGCCCCGGCTACCTGGCTCGTCGGACGGCTGCGTACGACGGGGCTGGCTAATTGCGAATGGCGCTGGGGCGATATCTGGCAGACCAGACTGGCCGATCACGATGTGGTTTACGCCTTTCTCTCACCGGTGCCAATGCCGGCCCTATGGGAAAAGGTAAAACGGGAGATGCTTCCGGGCAGCCTGTTTATCAGCAACAGTTTTACCGTACCGGGGGTCGAGCCCAGTGCCGTTATTGAGTTGGATGACGCCCGTCAGACGCGGCTGTACTGCTACGAGCGCTGACCCTGTCGGCGCGGGACAAAGTTACTGGAACTTGATCCCGTAGCGCGCAACGGCCACCAGCGCCTGGGTACGACTCGAGACGCCGAGCGACTTGAAAATCGCGGTAATGTGAATTTTCACCGTCCCCTCGGACAAGCCAAGTTGGTCAGCGATATCGCGATTCGATTTACCGCGCACCATCAGTGCCAGCACGTCAGACTGACGCTCAGTCAAGCCAAACTCGGCAGGATCGGTCGCCCCGCCGACCAGGGCGTACGGCAAGTCATTGCCCAGGCTGCCCGGAATGATCTGCTCCGGCGTAAAGATATGCCCGTCGAGCACTTCGCGCAAAGCCGCGAGCAGGCGATCACTGGAATAGGCTTTGGGAACAAAGCCGGAAGCGCCGCCTTTCAACGCCCGATTCACCGTATGCAAATCGTCATAGGCCGAGACGATGACCACTGGAACGGCAGGATAACGTTGACGGACAATCCCCAGACAAGCCAGCCCATCCACCCCTGGGAGACCCAGGTCAAGCAATACCAGATCAAAATCCGGCTCCTGCTCAAGCAGGCAAACCGCATCGTCACAATTGCTTGCTTCAAAAATCCGGACATCATCGCCGAGCCGGCGAAGCGTTTGCATGAGTCCTTCGCGAACCAAGGCGTGGTCTTCGACGACAAGTAGTTTCAACATAAGACACCTCAGCGACATCGTGACGCGGCGATATGCCGATACTTTAGCATCAACTGCGAAGCAGACGACTCAACATGGGCCATTCTTTGCTAAGATGCAATTACACCACCACGCCGGGAGCCCAAGATGTCACACGACAATTCTGCAAATGACCCGATGAATTTTGTTAAAAACATGTGGGGCAATATGGGCTTTTCTCTGCCCGGCATGGTCACGCCGACGTTTGATGTTGAAGAGATCGAGCAACGGGTGAAGGACATGAAAGCCGTCGAAGGCTGGCTCAAGATGAACCTCTCGATGCTGCAGATGACCATTCAGAGCCTTGAAATGCAATGCGTTACGCTCAATGCCGTGCGCACCATGAGCGACATGGCGTCCAGCCAGACGTCTTCCACACCGCAAAACAGCGCCACGCAAGCCGACGCACAGACCAAGGAAGCGGGCGGCGAGGCTCTTTCCCAGGCAGCGATGTGGCCATGGAACCTGATGCAGCAGATGCAGGCTCAAATGCAACAGGCAGCATCCGAACAGGGCGCGACCCCGGCTGCTTCCGAGGAAACGGGTAAGGATGCGGCAAAGCGGAACAAAAAAACGTAACAAGCCGTACCACTGAAGAGCAAGCCACGGCCCAACGCTTATTTACGTGGTTCGCAGCGCTGTAACCATGACGCATCCATGTCGATGACGCTGCCTTTCTTGAGCAACGAATCGAGAAAGTAGCCGCGAAAAAGCCAGCCGGCGGTGCCGTGCTGGTGCGACCACGGCGTTTCCCATTCGTCGACGTTGAGCTTGATACGCACCACCTCAACTTCGCGCACTTCGGCATCGGTCTGCACGCAGGGCGTTGCGGCGGCGATGCGTACCCAATCCTCACGCCCATAAGTCGACCGCGACTTGGCGATCTGCGGGCAACGGCCAGCAACGCGGCGCTCACGTGTCACTCCGGAGATCGTCCCCCTGACCCAATAAGTCGGCGCCCTGAAAATACGCCCGTCCCCACCTTCAATAAAAATGGCGCAATCGCCTGACTGGGGGCCGCCCTGTGCAGCAACTGGTGCCGCTGCGTCATCTGCGGCGACCGCGCCAGCCAACAGGGCCCATGTTATTGCAAGAAAACGTGCGGACTTGGTCATTTGTTCCTTCGAATATCTTTAATCACATTGCCATCATCAGGCGCACTCCCGCCTAAGAGAGCCAACGCTTCCGGCGGCGGTAGTGTTTTACGTCGCGAAAGCTCTTGCGCCCGGCGCTCGACAGCCCAAGGTAAAACTCCTTCACATCCTCATTGCAGGCCAGTTCCTTGGCGTCGCCTTCCATCACCACACGCCCGTTTTCGAGGATGTAACCGAAGTCGGAATAACGCAGCGCAACGGTGGTATTTTGCTCCGCGAGAAGAATGCTGACATTTTCGCGCTGATTGAGATCTTTGACGATTTCGAAGATTTCCTCAACGATCTGCGGCGCCAGCCCCATCGACGGCTCGTCGAGCAGGATCATCTCCGGCTTGGCCATCAGGGCGCGGCCAATCGCGCACATCTGCTGCTCGCCGCCCGAGGTGTAGCCGGCCTGCGTCATGCGACGATCCTTGAGCCGTGGAAAATAATGATAGACCTTCTCCAGGCTCTCCCTGAGCTCAGCACGCGAGATACTCCGGGTGTAGGCGCCGGTGAGCAAATTCTCTTCCAGCGAGAGGTGCGCGAAGCAGTGCCGCCCTTCCATGACCTGAATGACACCGCGCTTGACCAGCTCATTCGGCGTCATCTGGTCGACGCGAACCCCCTTGAAGTCGACGCTGCCCTTGGTGACATCGCCACGCTCGGCATGCAGAAGATTCGATATCGTTTTCAGCGTCGTTGATTTGCCGGCACCGTTGGCACCCAGCAGAGCGACGATCCTGCCCTTCGGCACCTCAAGCGAAACGCCCTTGAGAACCAGGATAACGTGGTCATAAATGACCTCGATGTTATTGACGGAGAGGTAAGGCTCGCCGGATGCTGCGTGATGTACGGTCGTGGTCATGCCGGGGTTCCCGAGAAATGCTGGCGAAGGAACAGCCCTCCGCCAGCCCGGTGAGGAAAATGGCTAGTCCTCGGATCAGCCTTCCTTGCTGCAGTCCCGCGGCGTGATGTTCTTCTCCTTCGCGTACTTCGCTGCCGACTCCTCAATCATCGGGCGAACCATCTCGCGGTCAGGTTCGATCCAGTCGGAAACGACCTTCCACTGCTTGCCGTCCCACTGCTGGTATTTCACCTTGCCCGAACCTTCATGGTCGTTACAGGTGATCTTGAGATCCGGCATGAAGCCTTCGGCGCCCAGCTCCTTCAGGCGCTTGGCATCAATGTGCAGATGCTCGAAGCCCCAGCGCATTTCATCGCCGTTAAGCGGCTTCTTGCCAAACTTGGCCTGCGCGGTGCGCATCGCTTCGACGGTGATGATGCCGTGTACCACGCCACGGTTGTAATACACCGAACCGATGCGCGACTTGTCTTCCATGTTGCCCTTGTTCTTCTTGTAGACGTGATCCTGGATTGCCTTGACCACGGGATAATTTGCGCCGGCCACGTTGAAGCCGGCTGCCGTGAAGCCCTTCGAGGCATCGCCCGCCGGGATGGTGTCTTCTTCAGCGCCTGACCACCACACGCCGACCATTTTCTCGCGCGAGAAGCCGGTCTTGGCAGCAGCCTTCAGTGCGGTCGGATTCATCACGCCCCAGCCCCACAAAATGACCCAGTCCGGCTTCTCCTGACGGATCTTCAGCCACTGCGACTGCTGCTCATTGCCCGGGTGGGCAACGGCCAGCGGAACGAAAGTGAAACCGTATTTCTGCGCCTGCTTCTCAAGCACGGCAAGGCCTTCCTTGCCGTAAGCAGAGTCATGATAGAGGTATGCAATTTTCTTGCCATTGAGCTTGTCGAGACCACCCTCCTTTGAGCCGATGTACTTGACCATCGTCGTGGCCTGGCTCCAGTAGGTCGTGATCATCGGGAAGACCCAGGGAAAAACGCGGCCATCCGCCGCATCTGTACGACCGTAGCCGATGGTGACCAACGGAATCTTGTCCGCAGCGACCTTGTCGAGCACCGAGTAGGTAATGCCTGTCGACAGCGGCTGGAATACGGAGTTGCCGGTGCTGCCCTTCTTCTTCATGCGCTCGTAGCATTCGACGCCGCGCGCGTTGTTGTATTCCGTCTCGCATTCTTCCCAACTCAGCTTGACGCCATTCACGCCGCCATCGCGCTCATTGATCAGCGTCATGTAATCGATCCAGCCACCGTAGATGCCGGAACCGCCTGCCGCATAGGCCCCGACCCGATAGCTTGGCAAACCGATGAACTGCTCGTTGGCCTGCGCCATGGTGTCGCCAACTACGCCCGCCAGCAAGGCGACGGCAATCAGGGTTGTACTTATTTTCATTAGTGTCTCCTCCAAGAGGTTGTTATAACAGAGCAAATACTCAAATACAAACTCAGTGCGGGAACGGCCACAAACGCAATTTCTGCTTGCCAATCTGCCACAACCTCGCCAGGCCATGCGGTTCCACGATCAGAAAGAAGATGATCAGGCCACCGAAGACGACCAACTGCAGGTTGGAACTGATGCTTGGCGGGAAAATGCCGTGCAACCATTCCTGCACCATCACGTCCAGCGCAATCGGCAACAAGACGATGAACGCCGCGCCGAGGAAAGCCCCGACAATTGAGCCAACGCCGCCGATGATAATCATGAACAGTATCTTGAATGACAAATCAAGGTTGAAGCCCTCCGGTTCGACCGTGCCGATGTAGGCGTAGGCATATAGCGCCCCCGCCACGCCACAGTAGAACGAGCTGACAGCGAAGGCAAGCAGCTTGGTGTGCATGATGCGGATGCCGATCACCTCGGCCGCGACATCCATGTCGCGCACGGCCATCCAGGCCCGACCAATCGAGCTGCGAACCATGTTCTTGGCCGCCAGCGCAAGCAGGACAACGATGGAGAGCACCAGCAGGTACTT
The DNA here is from genome assembly GCA_903939665.1 of uncultured Pseudomonadota bacterium. Taxonomy (GTDB): domain Bacteria; phylum Pseudomonadota; class Gammaproteobacteria; order Burkholderiales; family Rhodocyclaceae; genus CAJBIL01. Next base: position 7,164 of record CAJAHZ010000198.1, read on the forward strand.
GGACTCGGCGGTCACGAACTTATAGCCGAAGATCTGCATCTCCTGCGCGGTGATGACGCCCGAAGACGAATAGTTCGAAAACCAGCCGAACTTGGTCAACGCCCAGACAATGAAGAACTGCGCGGCCAGCGTCGCCACCGCAAGGTAAAACCCCTTGATGCGCAAACTGGGCAAGCCGAACGCGATCCCCACCACCGCCGCAGACAGTCCGCCGCAAACAAAAGCAATCAGGATCGGCATACCATCGACGCGCAACATGAAGTTATAGCTGGCAAACGCACCAACGGCCATGAACGCTGCCGATCCGAGCGACAACTGTCCGGCGTAGCCAGTCAGGATATTCAGGCCGAGGGCGGCCAGCGAAAAAATCAGGAAAGGAATCAGGATCGCCTTGATCCAGTACTCGTTGAACAGCATTGGCACGGCAACAAAAGCGACGGCCAGAATCAACAGCACGCCGATGCGATCCTGCGTAATCGGGAAGATTTGCTGGTCGGCAAGGTAAGTTGTTTTGAACTGCCCGGCTTCACGGTAAAACATTGATCTTCTCCTCAAACGCGGTCGATATGCTTCTCACCGAACAGCCCCTCGGGGCGGACCAGCAGGAAAGCGAGCGCCATCACGTACGGAAACCACGAATCGATGCCGCCGCCGACGTACTCGCCGAGATAAACCTCAGCCAGCTTTTCTGTCGAACCAATGATCAGACCGCCGACAATGGCGCCGGGAATCGAGGTAAATCCGCCCAGAATGAGCACCGGCAGCGCCTTCAGCGCGGTAAAGGTAAGCGAAAAGGAGACGCCGTTGCGCGCGCCCCAGATCAGCCCGGCAACCAGCGCGACAAAACCGGCCACGGCCCACACGATACGCCAGATCTGCTGCAGCGGAATACCGATCGACAGCGCGGCCTGGTGGTCGTCGGCGACGGCGCGCAGCGCACGGCCAATGCGGGTGTATTGGAAAAATAAAGCGAGCAGGGTCACCAGCAGCGCGGCGACGCCGGCACCGAACAGATCGAACTTGGAAACGCTGATGTTGGCGGTCTCCATCAACCATTCGATCGGCTCATCCTGGATGCCCAACTCAAGGCCGCGCACGTTGGCGCCCCAGGCGCCCTGCGCCAGACCTTCGATAACATAGGTCAGGCCGATGGTCGCCATGAACAGCGTGATCGGCGGCTGATTGACCAGCGGTCGCAGCACGATGCGCTCGGTGAGGATGCCGAGTACGACCATTACGCCAAAGGCGATCAGCAGCGCCAGCCAGAACGGCACGCCCAACTCCTGAAAACCGACAAAGGTAAGCGCCGCCGCAAACACCATCGCCCCCTGGGCAAAATTGAAGACGCCGGACGCCTTGTAGATCAGCACAAAACCAAGCGCCACGAAGGAGTACATCACCCCCGAAAGCAAACCGCCGATCAGTACCTCAAAAAAGAATTGCATACCCCTGCCTCCTTTATCCTCAGTGCGCCACGCCAAGATAGGCGGCAATGACTTCCTGATTGTTGCGCACTTCGTCCGGCGTGCCGTCGCCGATCTTCTTGCCGTAATCGAGCACCACCACGCGATCAGAAATATCCATGACCACACCCATATCATGCTCGATCAGCACGATCGTCGTCCCGAACTGGTCGTTCACATCGAGAATGAAGCGGCACATGTCCTGCTTCTCCTCGACGTTCATCCCGGCCATCGGCTCATCAAGAAGCAGCATCGACGGCTCGGCGGCGAGGGCGCGGGCGAGTTCGACACGCTTTTGCAAGCCATAGGGCAGACGGCCGACCGGCGTCTTGCGGATATGCTGAATCTCGAGGAAGTCGATCACTTCCTCGACCTTCTTCCGATGCTCGACCTCCTCGCGTCCGGCACGTCCGATGCGGATCGCCTGCTCGAGGAAGTTGGCCTTCATCTTGGTGATGCGACCGGTCATCACGTTGTCGAGCACCGTCATTCCCTTGAACAGGGCGATATTCTGAAAGGTGCGGGCGATGCCCTGCATCGCGGCCATGTGAGGCTCCATCTTGCGCCGCTCCTCGCCGCGAAAGTTGATGCGGCCCTCCTGCGGATGATAGACACCGTTGATGACATTGAGCATCGAACTCTTGCCGGCGCCATTCGGGCCGATAATGGCGCGCACCTCATGCTCGCGAACATCGAACGAGATATTGGTCAGCGCCTTCACGCCCCCGAAACGCAGCGAGATGTTCTGCAGGTCGAGAATGACTTCGCCGATTTTTCTTCCACTCATCTTGATTCCTGCGCTGTCGAAAGATTGAAAGTCATGCAGCGTGACGGACAACCGGATAGGTTTTTACGTCACGTATCTGCAGATCGGCAGCGACCTTGCCGGTGCGACCATCTTCGAACCTGACCTGCGTTTCAATGAACTGACTGGTTTTTCCAGAATACAGCGCATCGACCAGCACGGCGTACTTCTCGGCGACAAAGCTGCGGCGCACCTTGCGCGTACGCGTCAATTCGTCATCGTCGGGATCAAGCTCCTTGTGCAGAATCAGGAAGCGATGGATCTGCGAATCAGCAAGCATGCCCTCGCCGACCAAGCCCGCATTCACCTGTTCGATGCACTCCTGAATCAGCCCATAGACCTCCTGCCGGGAGGCCAGATCAGCGTAACCCGAATAGGCGATGCCACGCCGTTCGGCCCAGTTGCCGACAGCGCCGATATCAATGTTGATGAAGGCGCAAACCATGTCGCGCCGATCGCCAAAGACAACGGCTTCCTTAATGTACTGAAAAAACTTTAACTTGTTCTCGATATAGTTGGGGGCATACATTGCGCCGTTGGACAATTTGCCAACGTCCTTGGCCCGATCGATGATTTTCAGATGGCCTTCGTCATCGAACAGGCCCGCGTCGCCGGTCATGAAATAACCGTCCGCGTTGATCGACTCGGCAGTCGCTTCGGGCCGCTTGTAATACTCCTTGAGCAGCATCGGCCCCTTGACCAGAATCTCGCCATTGTCGGCAATCTTCACCTCGACGCCGGGTGCCGGCTTGCCGACGCTATCAAACTTGACCTGGCCATCCGGCTGCAGGCAAACATAAGCGCAGGTCTCAGTCTGTCCGTAAAGCTGCTTTAGATTAATGCCGATCGAGCGATAGAAGCGGAAGAGATCCGGGCCGATCGCCGCCCCCGCCGTGTAGGCCACACGAACCCGACTCAGACCGAGCACATTCTTCAACGGGCCAAAAACAAAAAAATTGCCCAGCAGGTAGAGCAGTCGATCGCTGAACGCCACCGGCTTGCCGTCGAGTATCTCGGCACCGCTGCGCCGCGCCACGGCCATAAAGAAATGAAACATTTTCTGCTTGATTGCACTCGCGTCCTCCATGCGAATCATCACCTGCGTCAGCAGGTTCTCGAAAACACGCGGCGGCGCAAAATAATAGGTCGGCCCGATCTCGCGCAGATCGGTCATCACCGTCTCGCCTGACTCCGGGCAGTTGATCGCAAAACCGGCGACCATCGCCTGTGCAAAGGAGAACAGATGATCGCCCACCCAAGCCATCGGCAAATAAGAAAGAATATCTTCATTGGCGGTCAGGCCGTCAAATGCGATGCCGCCACGCGCCGCACTGATGAAAGCTTTGTGCGTCAGGCAAACACCCTTCGGCTTGCCCGTCGTACCCGAGGTGTACAACATGACACTGACGTCGTCGCAGGTGCCCAGCGCAACTTCGCCGTCAAGAAAGTCTGGGTGATTCTGATTGTGAATCCGCCCCATTGCCATCAACGCTTCGACATCGTGAATGAAGGGCTGGTTATAGTGGCGCATGCCGCGCGGATCGTCATAGACAAGGTGCTCAAGCTCCGGCATCTGCCCCTTCAACTCGAGCAGTTTATCGACTTGCTCCTGATCCTCGACCAGCGCGAAACGGATGCCGGCGTCCTGCAGCACGAACAGCATTTCATTAGCGACGGCATCCTGATAAAGCGGCACCGGCACACCGCCAAGGCACTGCACGGCAGCCATCGTCATATAAAGCCGGGGACGGTTATCGCCAATAATCGCCAGATTGTCGCCGCGCTTGAAGCCCATCCCGGCAAGGCCGCAGGCCAGTGCCCGAACCTGTTCGGCAACCTCGCTCCAGGTCCACGATTGCCAGATACCGAGATGCTTTTCGCGCATCGCGGTTTTGTCGCCGCGCACCTGCCCATGGTAAAACAGCAGACGAGGAAAAGTATCCCCTGCTCTGGAAGAAGCCATCTCCGGCATTTTGTCCCTCCGGGTTACAAACAATCGCACGGCTGTCATCAAAGTGACAGATCATTATTTATCGTCATGAACCGCTAGTGATACTAGTGATGATTCTAATCGCTATTCGACAACTTCAATTGCGCACCGCAACATCGGCAGCGACCACCGCCAAACTCGCGATAGCACCACGCCAACTATTCAGCTTACTCTCATACTTTTAGTCTAAGGTGCGTGGCGAACTATAATTGCCGGTTACCTGACAATTAGCAAAAAAGACTGGCTTTGCCCCAGATGTTGCTGGCAAGACAATGTCGCCAAGCGCAAGCAACACTGGACAAAGCCCGATGAATGGTGAGAATAGGGCCAGGAAAATTCACGAAGGCATCATGGACCACCTGATCAAGGACACGGCAACTCTGGAGCTCTACGCCTGGCTGGACGCGGATGCCGATTTGCCCGGCTGGGACATTCTGACCGGCAACCCTTTTGGCGCCTCATTGCCCGAAGACCAGTTCACGACCGTTCAGAATTACTTTGCCGAATACCATCTCGAATATTTCCGCCAGCGGCTTTACAACCATTTTCCCAGCCGCCTGCACTCCCTGCTGCTGTTCGCCACAAAAGTTGATGCCGAAACCTTTCGCAGCAAGCATCCTGCCCGCGTTTTCGGAAAACAGCTGACCCGGGCGCGCAGCACAGGAGCCTACACCTGCTCCTTCCACGATTCCAGTTGGCTCGACTACCTGCGACTGCCACACAATCTGAGTCTGGCAACACTGGATGAGGTCGCCAATTATTACTGGAAAGGCACGCTGGTCGAAGAAGCCGGACTCAGATTCCTCAATGAACGCTGGCGGGACCCCCCGGTCATTGAAGCCCTTTTTCAGGGCTCGCTCGAGCCCGTTGTGCGCAGCTCCCGCAACGCCTGGCTACCTGGGTTCGCCTGACCTCGACAGGAAGAGCGGGCTCGCGTCAGTCCACTTGCCGCAGCATCACTGCCGGCGCATCGTTTTTTCGGGTATCCGGAGCCATAGGCCCCCGCAGGGATTAACCGGTGGACGGACTGGATTGATCAGAGCGAATCGAATTGCACAGTCATGGCGGCAATTTATTGTGCAACGCAAAAACATACCGTCAATTCCGGCTTAGGAATTTACGACCTCACCGGCAGCCACCGACCCATAAGAGCCGGCCAGCTTTCTCCAGAGCGGCCATTCCGCTAAACTCAGCTTTTGTGAAACGAACTTCTACAAAGCGGCCGTTGGTGGCCTCACCCTGCCGGCCATCAAGAGTCACTCAGGAAATCGCTCCATAGCCGCCGTTCAATTCAATGCTCGCTCCAAACCGGCCATTCAATCTGAGCCGCCGACTTTTTCCGCCTGAACCTCTGTTGTGAGCGTTTGCGGTCAGCGAGTGCAATATAAATTATTGGCTTTATATGGCCAGTTCCCGCCAGCAAGCGGGCTGCCGCCGAAAAACAAGGATTTAGCACCCCTATATTTCCCAGCGACATGCGTCGTCGCAGCGCAGTGGATAATGGCAAGTAACCCGATGCCTGAAGCACGGCTTCACCGCAACGGCATTGATAGGATGCATCACATTTACCATCCTGCGGCACGACGCATTACGTCGCACCCCGGTTATGATGATAAGCAAATCGACACGACGGAGATCAGCGCACATGCCAACAAATCAGGATTCCCTATATCGCCAGTGGCTCATGCTACGCCTCGTCCCGCGCTTTCCCCAAAAAATTACCGTCCAAGCGCTGCGTCAATCGCTTCGTGACGAGAGCTATATCGTTACGGACCGAACAGTTCAGCGCGACCTCATCGAACTATCAAGCGTATTTCCGCTGACGGCGGATATTCGGGATAAACCACATGGCTGGAGTTGGCAAAAGGATGCGAAAAATTTCGATCTCCCGGGACTAACGGTTAATGCATCACTAACCCTGGTTCTTGCCGAACAACATTTATCAGGCCTCCTGCCCACGAGCGCGCTTGAGCAATTGAAGCCCTACTTTGATGCGGCACGCTACCGGCTGAATGTGGAGCCGCAACCCCATCATCGCCGCTCCTGGCTGGACAAGGTGCGCACCGTTCCG
>CAJAHZ010000199.1 GCA_903939665.1 uncultured Pseudomonadota bacterium
ATCAGCCAGCCGGTGACGATGGCGCTGCCGTCACCGAGAAAAATCCCCAGTGGCTTGTTGCACATCCTGAGCATGAAGGCTTCGCCGGCCAGTACGGCAACGGTGGCGATGGCGATCTGCGCCAGAATGATCGGGCCGAAGATCCAGACATAGGCTGCAATACCCGGCAGCAGCGCGGCCAGCACCTGCAGCATGACGCGCTGGACGCTAGTTTTTTTGACCAGATAGGGCGGGGTGGTGAAGTCCATATTTAGTCAATCCCTTTTAACGTGCCCCAAAGGAAATCCCTCTGGGGGACAGAGACGCAGAGTCGCGGAGAAAATCGTTCATGTGTCGGTACTCTGCGTTCTCTGCGTCTCTGCGTTGGGAGCGGTTTGTTCTGATGCTAGCAGTGGTGCGCGGCGCGCTTCGATCTCGGCGATTTCTTTTCTCTGGGCGATGGTCAGGCCGTCGGTATTTTTCGGCTCCGCGGTTTCGCGCTGGACGCGGGCGCGTTCGATGGCGGCGGCAATCGTTGCCTTCTTGGCCACGTCGGCATTGACGGGGGCATCGGGTGAGGTTGCGAGAGCGGCGCCGCTATCTACAGGCGCTGCCTTTTTCTCAACTGCTTTGGCCGCAGCGGCCTTGGCCAGCCGCTCGGCCTTCTCGGCCTTCTCGCGCTCATCGCGCAGATTGCGGAATTCGAAGCGCGCCTTGGCTAGATCGGAGGCTTTCTTGTCGCGCTCTCTTGCCCAGATTTCGCTCTTGGCGAAGCGGAAATATTGCACCAGCGGGATGTGCGATGGGCAGACGTAGCTGCAGCAGCCGCATTCGATGCAATCAAAAATATTGTATTCCTGCGTCTTGCCAAAGTTCTTGGCGTGCGCAAACCAGTACATCTCGAACGGCTGCAGTTCATGTGGGCAGGCTTCGGCGCAGGCGCCGCAGCGGATGCAGGGCATTTCCGGGGGCGGCTGCGGAAACAGGGTCGGCGATGCAGCGATAATGCAGTTGGTAGCCTTGACCAGCGGGGCATCGAGGCTGGGCATTTCAAAACCCATCATCGGGCCGCCCATCAGGTAGCCGTTGGTGTCGTTTTTCGGCTTGCCGAGTTGGATGAATTCGCGCAGCGGCGTGCCGATCAGCACTTCCCAGTTGCGCGGATGTTCGACATTGCCGGTCAGCGTGACGATGCGCGAGATGACTGGCTCGCCGTGTGCGACAGCGCGGTACGCGGTATAGGCGGTAGCCACGTTGAAGCATTGCACGCCGAGGTCGGTCGAGCGTTTGGCGGCGGGTACTTCCTTGCCGGTCAGCACGCGAATGAGTTGCTTGGCGCCGCCTGCCGGATAACGGGTCGGTACGGCGATGACTTCGAAGTTTTCGCCCAGCGCCTGTACAGCCTTCTCCAGGGCGGCGACTGCTTCCGGCTTGTTGTCTTCGATACCGATCAGTACCCGCTTGGGCATCAGCAGATCGCGGAAAATGGCAACGCCGCGGATCACGTCCTCGGCGCGTTCCCGCATCAGCAGGTCGTCGCAGGTGATGAAGGGCTCGCATTCCGCCCCGTTGATCACCAGTTCGTCCATCGGCACTGTTTTAGACGCGGTGAGCTTGGCATGGCTTGGAAATACAGCCCCACCTAGGCCCACGACGCCAGCGTCACGCAGTATTTCACGGACGCGCTCGGGGGGCAGCGTGCGGTAGTCGAGCGGTGTGCGCTCTATCCACTCGTCACGGCCATCCGGCTCGATGATGACGGAGAGTGTCGACAGCCCTGAAGGGTGCGCGGCGATGTGTTCTTCAATGGCGAGTACCGTGCCGGAGGTCGGCGCATGTACCGCCGAAGAGATCCACCCGTCGGCACCGCCAATCAACTGTCCTTTCAGGACATGCTCACCTGCTTCGACGAGCGGGTTTGGCGTACCGCCGATGCTCTGATGCAATGGAACGATCAGGCGCGCAGGTAGCGGCGCCTGACCGATCGGCTCATGCAGCGAGGATGTCTTGCTGGTCTGCGGCTTGACGCCGCCTTTGAATTTGAAGAGTTGCTGAAGCATTGGGAGGGTCTCAGGCAGCTCTCTTGATTTCGAATACCGGATATTTCCACTTCCAGTTTTCGATGTTCTCGGCGATCGGCTCCATGCGGATGCATTCGACCGGGCACGGCTTGACGCATAGCTCGCAGCCGGTGCACAAGGATGCGACGATGGTGTGCATCTGCTTGGCGGCGCCGACGATGGCATCGACCGGGCAAGCCTGAATGCACAGGGTGCAGCCGATGCAGGTTGCTTCGTCGATGATGGCAACCTGTTTTGGTTTCTCTTCGGCGTCGAGTGGTGTTGGCTCGCGACCGAGCAGGTCGGCCAGCTTGCGCACGCCCTCCATACCGCCCGGCGGACACAGGTTGATGTCGGCTTCGCCTTCGGCAATTGCTTCGGCATACGGCTTGCAGCCGGGGTAGCCGCATTGTCCGCATTGCGTCTGAGGAAGGATGGCCTCAATCTTTTCGACCAGCGGGTTGCCTTCGACCTTGAACTTGACCGAGGCATAGCCCAGTGCTGCGCCCAGCACAATCGCGCCAAGCGCCATGATGACGATGGCGGTGATCATTGGTATTTGTCCAGTCCGGAAAAACCCATGAAAGCCAGACTCATCAGGCCGGCCGTGACCATCGCGATGGCCGTTCCCTTGAAATAAATCGGTACGTCGGCACCTTCGACACGCTCACGAATGCCGGCAAACAGAACCAGAACAAGTGAAAACCCGACGGCACTGCCGGCACCGAAGAGCAGTGAGTCGATGAAGTTGTATTTGTTGGCGACGTTGAGTAGCGGTACGCCGAGCACTGCGCAGTTGGTGGTGATCAGCGGGAGGTATATGCCAAGGACCTGATGCAGTACCGGACTCGTTTTCTGGATGACCATCTCGGTGAGCTGGACGATCGCTGCGATGGTCACAATGAAGGAGAGTGTGCGCAGGTATTCCAGCCCAAAAGGCATTAACAGGTAATGGTCGATGATGTAGCTGGCACCCGTTGCGACGGTGAGGACAAAGGTGGTTGCCGCGCCCATGCCGAAAGCCGTTTCCAGTTTTTTGGAAACACCCATGAACGGGCAGAGGCCGAGAATCTTCACCAGCACGACGTTGTTGACGAGCACGGCGCCGATAATGATGAACAGGTAATGGGTCATTGTGGGAGGAGCCCGTGGAGCCTGTGTTTTAAGTTGTGCAATTATCCCGCGTCAAGGCGGGGCGTTCAACCACGTTGGGAGTAGATGTATCTATCCTGCGCGCAGTCTGGCGATTGCCGCTGCCGCCTCACCCACCAGATCCGGGCCGCGGTAGATGAATCCCGAGTAGAACTGCACCAGCTTTGCTCCCGCCTTGATCTTGGCGGCTGCGTCGGCACCGCTCATGATGCCGCCGACGCCGATGATCGGCAGTTCGCCGGCCAGTGCATCGGCCAGTTTTTTGAGCACGGCGGTCGATAGGTCAAAAACCGGTGCGCCTGACAGGCCGCCCGTTTCGTCGGCATTCGGCAGGCCCTCGACGCCGGCACGCGAAAGCGTCGTGTTGGTGGCGATCACGCCGTCCATGCGGTGCTGCCGGAGCAGATCGGCAATCGCCTGAATTTGTGCGTCTTCGAGGTCGGGCGCGATCTTCAGCGCGAGCGGCACGTATTTTCCGTGTTTGTCGGCGAGCTTGGCCTGCGCGGCTTTCAGGCTGCCAAGCAGGGCGTCGAGTGCGTCGTCTTTCTGTAGTTCACGCAGGTTCTTGGTGTTTGGGCTGGAGATGTTGACCGTGACATAGCTCGCTGCGTTGTACACGCGATCGAGGCAGATCAGGTAATCGTCGGCGGCTTTTTCGATCGGCGTGTCGAAATTTTTGCCGATGTTGATGCCGAGGATGCCGCCGCGCTTCGGAAACTGCGCTGCAGCGACGTTGCTTAGCAGCTTCTCTACCCCATCGTTGTTGAAACCCATGCGATTGATGATCGCCTGCTTCTCCGGGATGCGGAACAAGCGCGGGCGTGGATTGCCGGGCTGCGCGCGCGGCGTGATGGTGCCGATTTCGATGAAGCCGAAACCGAGCGATGCCAGCGCATCGATGTGGTCGCCGTTCTTGTCGAGCCCGGCGGCGAGGCCGACCGGATTGGGGAACTTGAGCCCCATGGCTTCGACCGGATCGGCAGGAATCGATTTGGCAACAAGGCAGGCGATGCCGGCCGAATTGAGAAAGCCGACGCCCGACATGCCGATACCGTGAGCGGTCTCTGCATCGAGCGCGAAGAAGAATTTACGGATCAGGGGATAGAGCATGGCGCAATTTTACCGCATCGCAGCAAACCGGTGGTTTCAATCCGCGATGGGCCGTCGTCATTCGTTGTCGATGGGATAGGAAAAGGGCCTCGATTTGAGGCCCTTTTTTGCATTTGCATCGCGTGTGGAGGATTGCCTCAAGCAGGTGTCAAGCGGCTGATTTGCGCCTACGAGAGCGGCGATAGAAAAGTCGAGCGTCAGGCCGATGCGGATTTTCATGAGGCCATTGCAGAGGCCTCGCACAACAGCATGTTCCTCTATCTGCATGCCGGCATGGTGCGCATGCTGCGCGAACACATCAGCCTCAATCTGATCGGCATGCAGGACCCGACGGGCGATGTGACGAACCAGTTGCGCGCGCAGCACCTGTGCATCTGGGATGCGATTCGCCAGCGTCAGCCCGATGTGGCAAGGCAGGCCATGCTGACGCACATTGACTTTACGCGTTCGGAGCTTGCCCGGCGCGAAGACTGACCGGCTGGCGACGGCAATCGCTGCTCGACCGCGGGTCAGCTTTCGGCTTGCTCCTGCTCGAGATCCCGCCATTCGCCATCGAACAGTCCTTCGATTGGCTTGAAGTTCGATTTGTACGCCATTTTCTGGCTGTCGCGAATCCAGTAGCCGAGATAGAGGCAGGGCAGCTTGTTGGCTGCGCACTGGGCAATCTGCCAGAGGACGTTGTAAGTACCAAAGCTGGTGCCGGCAACGTCCGGGTCGTAGAAGGTATAAACCGACGAAAGGCCATCGTTCAGCACGTCCACGATGCTCACCATGCGCAGCGCGTTGTTTGCAGCCGGATCGGTGAATTCGACCAGGCGCGTGTCGACGCGGCTTTGCAGGAGGAAGTGCGTGTACTGTTCGTGGCTGTCCTGATCCATGCCGCCACCTGCGTGGCGTGCCGACTGATAGCGCAGGTAGAGTTGGTAGTGCTGCTCGAAGAACTCGAGCGGCAGTTCGCGCGCTTGCAGACCACCGTGTGCGGCGAGGCTGCGCCGCTGGCTGCGATTCGGCGTAAAGCGCGCGATTGGCAGTCGGACCGGGATGCAGGCATGGCAATCGTCGCAGTGCGGTCGATAGGTAAAGACGCCGCTGCGACGGAAACCGGCGCGTACCAGTTCACTATAGACCTCGGCATTGATCAGATGGGTCGGTGTCGCAACTTGCGAGCGCGCTTTTTCGCCCGGCAGGTAGCTGCAGGTATAGGGCGCCGTGCTGTAAAACTGCAGCAGAGAAAACGGCAGATCAGAGTCGTTGAGCCGGGACATCTTTTCTAGTTCCAGGGTTGGCTGGCGCCGTCAATTGACCATCGATCCGGCAGATGGCCGGGCTGAATATCTGTCGCCACCAACTCGCGCAGCCGCGTGATGAATGCGTCGCGCGGTATTTCGTGCGCGCCCAGCGATGCGAGGTGTGGCGTGTTCATCTGGCAATCTATCATGCCGAATCCATGTGCTTCAAGAAAACGGGCGAGATGGGCGGTGGCGATCTTCGAGGCATCGGAGACGCGGGAGAACATCGATTCGCCATAAAACATGTGGCCAATCGCTAACCCATACAGGCCGCCGACCAAGCGCCCATCCACCCAGACTTCGACACAATGGGCGATGCCGAGTTCGAAGAGTTGCCGGTAGGCGCGCTGCATTTCGCGCGTAATCCAGGTGCCCGGCTGGCCGGGGCGCGGCGTTTCGGCGCAGGCACGGATGACTTCCGGGAAGGCGCTGTCGAGCCGCACTTCATAGTTGGCGGCGCGCAGCGTGCGGCGTAGCGAGCGCGAGACCCGGAATTCGGCGGGAAACAGCACCATGCGCGGATCGGGGCTCCACCACAGGATGGGTTCGCCGACCGAGAACCACGGGAAAATACCCTGCCGATAGGCGTCAACGATGCGACGCGGAGTGAGGTCGCCGCCTGCGCAGAGCAGTCCGTTCGGTTCGGTCAGCGCCTGCCCGAGCGGGGGGAAGGCAGAATCGCCGGTCAGCCAGGGAATCATCCGTGAAATGTGATGGGCTGCGTGCCGGCAAAAACGCGCTTCGGCGTCTTGAAGGCAACGACATGGTCGACGTCGAGCTTGATGCCGATCTTCTCGCCCAGCGCATGATTGTGGTGTGATGGAACCAGCGAGAGGACTTTGGCGCCGCTGCCCAGGCGCAAGGTGTAGAGAATGTCGGCGCCGCGAAACGATTTGTGCAGAACTTCCGCCTGCAGGCCGCTACGGTCGTCGTGGATGATGTCGTCCGGGCGGAGCAGCACGTCGACGCCGCAGCCTTTGCCGCAGGTGTCGCAGCCTTGGCCGCACTCCAACGGCACGTGCGATTCAAGAATGCCTAGCTCGACTTCGACGCGGTTGTTGTCCACCACCATGCCCGGCAGGAATACGCCCTGTCCGACGAAGTCAGCGACAAAGCGGTTGGCTGGCTGGTGGTACAGGTTGTAAGGCGTGTCCCACTGCTGAATGGTTCCTTCGGCCATCACGCCGATTTCGTCGGCCATGGCGAAGGCCTCATGCTGGTCGTGGGTGACGAGCACGGCGGTGATTCCCTGACTTTTGAGGATGTCGCGTACCTCAAGTGAGAGTCGCTCGCGCAGGTCGACGTCGAGATTGGAGAAGGGCTCGTCGAGCAGGATCAACTGCGGTCGCGGCGCCAGCGCGCGCGCCAGGGCAACGCGCTGCTGCTGTCCGCCGGAGAGTTCGTGTGGGTATTTGCCGCCTTGCCCACTCAATCCTACCGTCGCCAGTAGCTCATCAACGCGGGTTGCGCGCTTGTCGTGCGTGATTTTCGCCAGTCCGAAGCCGATGTTCTCCGTTACCGTGAGGTGCGGGAACAGGGCATAGTCCTGAAAAACCATGCCGATGCGTCGGCGTTCAGGCGGTACGCGAAAGCCGGCACGACTGACGGATGTCTTTTCGATGCGGATTTCTCCGGCGGCGATTTCCTCGAAACCGGCAATGCAGCGCAGTAGCGTCGTTTTGCCGCAACCCGACGGGCCGAGTAGACAGGCGATCTTCCCCGTCTCGACGCGAAACCCGACTCCGTTGACGACCGTGAGTGTGCCGTAACGCTGAACGATGCCTTCGAGTTCGAGGTGAGCCATGGGATGCAAGCCGGTCTGGATAGGTTCGTGCGGGAAATCGTGACGGAAACGCGTTGGGAATGCCAGAGGATGAGCAGCCAGTCAATTATAATTCGCATTTACGCAGCTCCGCCATGAAAACCTCCCGCTTCAATTTTCTGCTCGTGATTTCCGCGACCGTTGCCGCCCTTGTCGGGCTGCCGGTGGCGAGCGTGCTGGCGAACATCTTTAGTGGTGGTACGGCGGGCACGTGGTCCCATCTGGCTTCAACTGTTCTCCCGGAATATGTTGCCAATACGCTCTGGCTGTGCGCTGGCGTCGGCCTTGGCGTCATTGTGCTCGGCGTGGCGACCGCCTGGCTGACCGCGATGCACGATTTCCCTGGGCGGCGCATTTTTGAATGGGCGCTGGTCTTGCCGCTCGCGGTGCCGGCATACGTTCTGGCCTATGTCTATACCGATTTTCTGCAGTTCGTTGGTCCGCTGCAGAGCGCCTTGCGTGAGTCTTTCGGCTGGAGCCGCGCCGATTATTGGTTTCCGGATGTGCGCACGCTTGGCGGTGCGGTGCTGATGTTCGTTTTTGTTCTCTATCCCTATGTCTATCTGCTGG
>CAJAHZ010000200.1 GCA_903939665.1 uncultured Pseudomonadota bacterium
CCGGCAATCAGCAACGCCACCAGCGTGCCAACAAATAGCAATGTCTTGAGGGGCACCCGGCCATCCTCGTTGAAGGCGCGGGCGTCGCCCTGGCGCGCGGCTTCGCTCTTGCGGAAGACGATGGCCATGATCATGCCGATGCCGATACCGAAACACAACGCCAACACGACGCGGGCAATGGCAATATCGGGGCCGAGCGCGACACCGGTATAGGAGAGTGCGAGGATGTTGGCCGCCGGAGCGAAGAAGAGGAAGGTGATGGCCGGGCCGAGTCCGGCCCCCTTCTTATAGATGCCAGCAAAGAGAGGCTGGACGGTGCAGGAGCACACCGCCAGCAGGCTGCCCGCACCGGCCGCCGCCGGGTAGGCCACCCATCGGGACGCCTCCGGCCCGAGAAAACGCGTGATGGAGGCCTGCGGCACCAGCGCGGAGAGCGCGCCAGCGATGAAGAAAGCTGGTACCAGACAAAGCAGCACATGGGCTGCCAGATAGGAAGCAAGGCTGGCAAAGCCGCTCTGCAGGGCGGCAATCACAAGATCCATCAGGCCCCCCCTTCGTACCAGCCCTTGCTGGCATTGACCACCTTGACGACGAGCAGCATCACCGGCACTTCGATCAGCACGCCGACGACGGTCGCCAGCGCGGCGCCGGACTCGAAACCGAACAGGCTGATCGCCGCAGCGACCGCCAGTTCAAAAAAATTCGACGCACCGATCAGGGCCGATGGACAGGCCACCGAATGCTTTTCGCCGAGCCTCTTGTTGAGCCAGTAGGCCAGCGCCGAGTTGAAAAACACCTGAATCAGGATCGGCACGGCGAGCAAGGCGATGATCAGCGGCTGGCCAATAATCGCCTTGCCCTGAAAGGCGAAGAGCAGCACCAGCGTGGCCAGCAGGGCCCCAATCGACCACGGACCGATCTTGTCCATCGCCGCATCGAAGGCCTTCTGCCCACCCTTGAGCAGGGATTTTCGCCATAACTGGGCAAGGATCACCGGAATAACAATGTACAGAACGACCGAAGTAATCAAGGTGTCCCATGGCACGCTGATCGCCGAAATGCCGAGCAGGAAGGCGACCAGAGGCGCGAAGGCGAAGACCATGATCGTGTCGTTGAGCGCCACCTGCGACAGCGTAAATAAGGGGTCGCCCTTGGTCAGCCGGCTCCACACGAAGACCATCGCGGTGCACGGCGCGGCGGCGAGCAGGATGAGGCCGGCGATGTAGCTATCAAGCTGATCGGTTGGCAGGTAGGGCGCGAAGATCTGGCGGATGAACAGCCAGCCGAGAAAAGCCATCGAGAAAGGCTTGACCAGCCAGTTAACGAACAGCGTGACACCGATGCCGCGCACATGGCTGCGCACCTCGTGCAGCGCGCCGAAATCGACCTTGACCAGCATCGGGATGATCATCACCCAGATCAGTAAGCCGACCGGCAGATTGACCTGCGCCACTTCCATGCGCCCGATCGCCTGAAACACGCCGGGCAGCATCTGCCCCAGCGCGATGCCGGCGACGATGCAGAGAAACACCCAGACCGTCAGATAGCGCTCAAAGATGCTCATCGGTGTGACATCTTCACATTGCGCGCTCATTGAGCGGCCTCATGGATCAATTGTGCGGCGACCCTGATGTCGTTTGCGGGCATCGTTTCGAGAGGCAATGCAAGGAAGGCGCGGATGCGCTGTTCAAGTTGCACGTAAGCATTCTCGAACGCTACACGGCGCGCTTCCAACGGCTCGACATGCGCCGGGTCGTCGATACCCCAGTGTGCCGTCGCCGGGTGCCCCGGCCAGATCGGACATGTTTCGCCTGCGGCACTGGCGCAAACGGTGAAAATGTAGTCGATGTGCGGCGCACCGGGCGCGGCGAATTCATCCCACGACTTGCTACGCGCCTCGGGTAGCGTTACGCCATGCTTTTCCAGCGTTTCCAGCGCCACCGGATTGACCTTTCCGGAAGGCTGACTGCCCGCCGAGTACGCCCGCACACGGCCTTTGCCGAGTTGATTGAACAGCGCCTCGCCGAGAATCGAACGCGCCGAATTACCGGTGCAAAGCACCAGGATATTGATCGGAGGGTAAATAGAAGAAGCGCTCATTCTTCAGCCTTCAGAGCACAAAGTTCGGGATGCCCAGCGCAACAGTCATCGGTAAGAAAGTTAATCAAAGCATTGACCGCCTCGATCTGCGCGCGGTAGCGCACAAAACGCCCCTCCTGCTTCGTACTGACCAGCCCGGCCTGCGCCAAGGTCTTCAGGTGGAACGAAAGGGTCGGCGCAGGCAACTCAAGGCGTTCAGCGATCAGGCCAGCGGTCAGCCCGTCGGGCGCGTGATGGACCAGCAGGCGAAAAACGGAAAGTCGACTGTCCTGCGCGAGGGCAGCGAGCGCGTTGACGGCATCATTTGATTTCATATTTTTAATAATATGAAAATATTTAAGCGAGAGCAAGCGTAAGCAGCCTGAATGCTGCCTGAAAACCTGAGCAGGATGCGACAGCCGCCCTGCTCGCAAGCGTTCATTCAGCTGATCGATGACCTTGGCCCAATCGGAATCGCCTCACGCAGGAAGGCAGCGGCGAATAGCGTGTGAGAAGGCGGTGGATCGTGGTCGATGCGCCACGTGGCAATGCCGCGCCGAAGGGCATACAAACGGGGTGCATAAAACGGCCTGTATTGTGCTCATCACCATCTCCCGGGAAACTTTCGGCAAAGGGCGGTGTACTGCTGCCCTTTGCTGATCATGACGAGTCACATGCCGAAAAATGGCGGTCAGCCGTAGTTCATTCGGATAAGGGTCCGGGTGCGTGCCAGCGCCGAATTTTTCCTTCGTCTACACGGAGGATGAAAAATGCTGCAAAAAAAGCCCGCACGCGGCGGGCTTCTTGGCAGCTAAAACCGCAGATCAGCGGTCGCCGAAAGTCCGGCGATTGCCGTTGGCGGCTCCGGCATAAGCCGGCTTGGCGCCATCGCGATGCGGCGCGCGAGCAAAACCTTCATGCTTCGGCGCACCCGGCTTGCTGAAATGGCCTTCGGTACGCGCTGCCGGCTTGCCGTAGTTGCGGTTCTCGCCGCCTTTCCAGCCACCCGGGCGACCCGCCGGCTTGCCTGCCGGACGACCCGTTCCGGTCGGTGCGCGACGTGTCGGCTCGTGGCCAACAACGACTTCAACCGGAATCATCTGCTTGGTGAAGCGCTCGATCTTCTTCACGTTAAAGTGCTCGGCATGATTGACCAGCGACACAGCCAGACCATTGCGGCCAGCGCGACCGGTGCGGCCAATGCGGTGCACGTAGTCTTCGGCAAACTTCGGCAGATCGTAGTTGAACACGTGCGTAATGGTCGGCACGTCGATACCGCGTGCGGCCACGTCGGTGGCAACAAGGATACGGACTTCGCCGCGACGCAGCGCCGTGAGGGTACGGTTGCGCGCCCCCTGATGCATGTCGCCATGCAGCGCAGCGGCGTTGAAGCCGGCGATGTTGAGGCGGTCGGTAATGGTGTCGGCATCACGCTTGGTGGCGGTAAAAACGACGGCCTGATCGATCGAGACATCGCGCAGCAGGTGGTCAAGCAGGCGATTCTTGTGCGACAGATCATCAACAAAATGCATACGCTGTTCGATGTTGTCGTGCTTGGCCGAAGAAGCATCGACCTGGATAACCAGCGGATCGCGCGTCATGCGACGGGCCATCTGGCCAACCGTCCCGTCAAGCGTCGCCGAGAAAAGCATGGTCTGACGCGCAGCCGGCGTGGCGGCGACGATCTTTTCGATATCGTCAATAAAGCCCATGTCGAGCATGCGGTCGGCTTCGTCAAGAACGAGAACCTGCAGCATCGAGAAATCGATCTTGCCGGATTCCATGTGGTCGATCAGACGACCCGGCGTGGCAACGATAATTTCCGGATTGCGCCCAAGGAGTTCCATCTGCTTCGGGTAAGGCATACCGCCCAGAATAGCGACGGCCCGCAAACGGCGAACGTTGGCGCCATATTTTTCCGTCGCCGCCGTCACCTGCTGGGCCA
>CAJAHZ010000201.1 GCA_903939665.1 uncultured Pseudomonadota bacterium
CTGCGCTGGAAAATTGTCAGCTGATCGCTGTTTTTGAATTCGGAAATTTGCTTGAGGAGATTTTCTGTGTCGCCGCTCAAATTTTTGCCCTTGCTGCTTTTGCCCGTCCTGAGCGCCTGTTCGGATCAGCGTGTCTCCTTTCAGATTGAGGGTAGCAACCACGCGCTTAGTCTGATCCGTGAACAGCGTTTTTTCTGGGATAAAACGGCCGTGTACACGATCGTTCCGGCGCGCATGCCCGATTGTATGCGGCGACACAAGATCGGTCCGGCGTCGCTTGCCGCCCGGTTCGAAGTCTATTCGCCCGGCAATAATGCCTGGATTCTCCGCCAGGGCAATCTCATGTACGTGGTCGAGACGCGTACCTGTGAGGGCTTTGCCAAGCTCGATGCGGTGCCGGAGGGCGGCATGGGGCCTCTGGTTGGCAGCTTCGAAGTGAAAAATGATGTGCTGCAGTTTGTCGCTGCGCCGAAAACCGAGGCCCGCCCTGCGGCTGTGACTCCCGCGGCACAGTGAGTCTGGCCGGTTTTCCTTCGCCGGGCGGGCTGTTCTCACCGCTCTCCCCGTTACTTGAACGGATTCCCTTTTCCCCGGATTCGGCTTCGCTGGATTTCCTGAGCTCGATGCTTGACGTCCGGACGCAGCGCGGTCAGCGAATCGGTTTTGTTCGACCACAGGACGATGGCCTGGGCTACGAGGCGCGAATCTGGGCGCGGGGCGAGATCGAAACCCGCCCGGACAACTGGCACGACTTCTTCAATGCGCTGGTCTGGCTGACCTTTGCCCAGTCCAAGGCGACGCTCAATTGGCGCCATGTGCAGAAACTTGCCGAACGGCCCGCCGCGCGTTGCCGCGATCGTGACGCAATGACCCAGTTTGATGAGTGTGGGGTGGTCGTGGTTTCGTCCGACCCCTCGCTGCTCGATCTGGTGCGCGCTTTTCGCTGGAAAGCCTTGTTTCATGAGCGCCGCGCCGAACTGGGCGGCACGCTGCGCTGCTTCATTTTTGGTCACGCAACTTATGAGCAACTGCTCGCGCCGTTTCGCGGCCTGACAGCCAAGGCCGTGCTTTACGATGTCAGTGAAGACTGGCTGCGGCTGCCCTTGCCGCGACAGCTTGCCGGTATTGATCAACGGCTGGCCGATGAATTGGCCGCCGGCGCGTACGCCGATCCGCGTGATTTGCACCCCTTGCCGTTGATGGGTTTTCCCGGCGTCACGCGGGAAAGCGAAAACGCTGCTTACTATGATGATGCTTGGCAATTCCGCTCGGGCCGGCGGGATCGCGGCGTATAATGGTTGCGGGAAGTCGGTTAGGCAGCCGCTGGGTGCATCTGCACCGAGAGGAAAGTCCGGGCTCCGCAGAGCAGGATGCCGGTTAACGACCGGGCGCTATAAGCCGCAAGGCAAAGGCGACGGAAAGTGCAACAGAGAATAGACCGCCGATGGCTCCGTCAGGCAACTGAAGGAGATCAGGCAAGGGTGAAACGGCGAGGTAAGAGCTCACCGCAGGACTGGTAACAGGACTGGCACGGCAAACCCCATCCGGAGCAAGGCCAAATAGGGAAGCATGGGCGTGGCTCGCGCTGCTTCCGGGTAGGCTGCTTGAGCGTACCGGCAACGGTACGCCTAGAGGAATGGCTGTCCACGACAGAACCCGGCTTATCGACCGGCTTCCCACCTTTCCTGTTTCTCGCTCACGCTGTTCCAGCGTCCGAATTTCCGTGGCACACTGGGGGTGTCCACTTTCTCCAGGTTTTGATGTGCCCAATGCCGAACTCGATGAATTGATTGTGCGTCTGATTGCCGGGGTCGACCTGTTCCGGCAGCTCGAGCGTTCGGTCATCGTGAACCTCTTGCGCGGGGCTTCCAAAGCCGCTTTCAAGGCCGGCGAGGTGGTGTTTGAGGAAGGCGCAGAGGGGCATTCGCTGTACGTCGTCGTGCGTGGAGCGTTCGAAGTCTATCGTCTGCAGGGCGGCAAGCGCTTGCGTCTCGCTGAAATCAAGGCAGGCCAGCATTTTGGCGAAATCGCGCTGCTCGGCGGTCGGCGGCGGACTGCGTCGGTTTCCGCAATGGAAAACAGTTTGGCGATCCGCTTTTCCCGGCAGAGCTTTGAGTATTTTCCGGAGGCCGCCGCGCTGCTTTACCGCAATATGGCGAGCATGCTGGCTGACCGGCTGCTGAGCGCCGATGAAGAAATCCTGTTTCATCGCGCTGCGCGCGCTGCCGTGCCGCAGCGTAGCGAGCCAAGCGCTTCGGTCAGCGCGCCGGCGCCACGCCGGATCGGCTGACTCGGGCTGGTTGCCGACGCCCTTGCGGGACCTTGGCGCCTCTTGCGCGCCGTATTTTCACCCCTGATTTTCCCTTCCCGCTGACCTCGTTCCGGCCGATCCGCTCCGGTTTCTTTCGCAAGCCCTCCTTTTGCTCGCACCAACTTCATAACAAAGCACTTTAAGTAGTGTATTGTGAGCCTTGTTTTTTAAGGGGAAAATTCTCGCGCGCTCTGTGCGAAATCGCGCATAAGTCCTTGTCGCGATTGAAAAAAATCTTAAAAACCCTCTTGCTTTGCTCGATTCTTTGTCTTAAAGTGGGGTCAAGTGGTGAAAAGTGGGGAGCCGGGGTTTTTGGAGAGCCTCGCGTAAATTCCCATCCAAGCTTGGGAGGCTGGATATCGATGTTTCAGGGGGCTGCTGCGCTAAGTCTTGATGCCAAAGGTCGGCTCGCCATTCCGGCGCGCTACCGGGAGGCGCTCGCGCTGGCCGCGGACGGCAAGCTGGTGCTCACTGCGCATCCGCATCGCTGTCTTTTGCTCTATCCAGAACCCGCTTGGGCGCCCATCCGCGATAAGGTGCTGGCCGCCTCCAGCTTTAATCCGCAAGCCGCCGGGATCAAACGCCTGCTGGTTGGTAATGCGCGCGACGAGGCGATGGATTCCGCCGGTCGACTTCTTGTTGCGCCGGAATTGCGCCAGTTCGCCCAGCTCGAGAAGCAGGTCTGGCTGGTCGGGCAGGGCAGTCATTTCGAAATCTGGTCAGACGCCGGCTGGCAAAAGCAGCAGGACGTCGTTTTTGCCATGGGCGACCAGGCCTTGCCGCCAGGTCTAGAGGATCTGGCGCTGTGAGTCTGGTCTCACAGCATCAAACAGTTCTGCTGCGGGAGGCGGTTGAGGCTCTGGAGATAAAACCCTCCGGAACTTACGTCGACGGCACCTTTGGCCGCGGCGGGCACAGCCGGGCAATTCTCGAGCAACTCGGTCCGCATGGGCGCCTGCTGGCGCTTGACCGTGATCCGCAAGCGGTGGCGGTGGCCCGTGAAATCAACGATCAAAGATTGACCATGCTGCACCACAGCTTCGGCGAGTTGGGCGAGGCTTTGCAGCAGGCAGGAATCGATGCTGTGGATGGCGTACTCCTTGATATCGGGGTGTCGTCGCCGCAGCTTGATGAGGGGGGGCGGGGCTTCAGCTTTCGCTTCGATGCGCCGCTCGACATGCGGATGGATACGACGCAGGGCGAGACGGCTGCCGAGTGGCTGGCGAGAGCTGAGATAAGAGACATTACGGAGGTCATTAGAAATTATGGCGAAGAACGGTTTGCTTTCCAGATTGCAAAGAAGATTGTGGCTGCTCGGAGCGAGCGGCCTGTTGCAACCACAGGTGAACTCGCCGCGCTTGTACGCGAAGCCGTGCGGACCCGCGAGCCCGGTCAGGACCCGGCGACGCGTACCTTTCAAGCTCTACGGATTCATATCAATCAAGAACTCGAGCAGCTTGCGCTAGTTCTACCGCAGGCGATGACGGTTCTGAAAACGGGCGGGCGGCTGGTGGTGATCAGCTTTCATTCGCTGGAAGACCGCATCGTCAAGCGCTTCATGCGTGATGAGGCGGTGCCCGATACGCTGCCGAAAAACCTGCCGCTGCGTGCTGTCGATCTGCCTCAGGCCCGACTTCGTTTGCTTGGCAAGCCGGTCAAGGCCAGTGCGGCTGAAGTGTCGGCCAATCCGCGGGCGCGCAGTGCCGTCATGCGGGTCGCCGAAAAACTGCTCGGCAAGGCGGCCTGAAATGCTCCGTCTCAACGTGCTCCTGCTGCTGGCCTCGGTGATCTGTGCGCTTGGCGTCGTGACCTCGCAGCACAAGGCACGCAAGCTCTTTCAGGCGCTTGAGGCCGAGCAGGATCGCGCCAAACAGCTGGAAGTCGAGTTCGGCCAGTTGCAACTGGAATTATCGACTTGGGCCACACCGCCGCGGATCGAAAAAATCGCCCGCGACAAGTTGAAGATGCGGACGCCGGAAGCCGCCAAGGTGATCGCCTCGGGCGCTGTCGGAGGGTCGGCGGAATGATGAATTTCAAGGGCAAGCTGGCGCATAAATTTGCCGAAAGCCCCTTGTTGCAGTTGCGCCTGCCGGCATGGCGCTCGCGCCTGATGGCGCTGGTTATTCTCGGGTGTTTTGGCGTGTTGCTTGGACGCTCCTTCTATTTGCAGATTCTCAACACCGACTTTTTGCAGGAAAAAGGCGAGTCGCGCTATCGGCGCGATCTGGAAGTGTCTGCTTCGCGTGGGCGCATTGCCGATCGCAATGGCGACGTGCTGGCCATTTCAACGCCGATGAAATCGGTGTGGGCGATTCCCGCCGATGCGCGCCTGACGCCGCAGCAACTGAGAGAGCTGGCCACCTTGCTTGAGCTCGATGGAAAAGAGCTGTCGCGCAAGCTGGCCAGCGAAAAGAGTTTCATTTTTTTGCAGCGCCAGATTCCGCCGGACGTGGCGGATAAGGTCGCCGCGCTCAAGCTGCCCGGGATCGGCCAGAACAAGGAATATCGCCGCTATTACCCGACCGGCGAGATGACCGCGCACATGGTCGGCTTTACCGGCGTTGATGACAAAGGTCTGGAAGGTGTCGAGCTGGCGTATCAGAGCCAGCTGCTGGGCCGTGCCGGCAGTCGCAGCGTGATCAAGGACCGTCGTGGCCAGATCGTCGAGGATGTGGGTTCGATCAAGCCGCCGCAGGACGGCAAGGATATTCGTCTGGCGCTGGATGCGAAGATTCAATACCTTGCTTACAGCCAGCTGAAGCAGGCCATTATCGACAACAAGGCAAAAGCGGGCGGCGCCGTGGTGATCGACGCCAAGACCGGAGAAATTCTGGCCCTCGCCAACTGGCCGACCTACAACCCGAACAACCGCGAGCATCTGTCGGGTGCTCAATTGCGCAACCGCGCTGTGACCGATACCTTTGAGCCGGGCTCGACGCTCAAGCCGTTTACGATTGCCCTGGCGCTGGAGAGCGGGAAAGTGCGTTTCGACACGATCATCAACTGTGCGCCGGGCAAGCTGACGATTGGCAATGCGACTATTTCGGACGCGCATCCGCACGGCGCGCTGACCGTCGCGCAGGTGATCCAGAAGTCTTCCAACGTTGGTGCCGCGAAGATCGCGGCGACCATGACGCCGCAGCAGATGGGCGAAATGTTCGACGCCGCGGGCTTCGGCCAGATATCGCGCCTGGGCTTTCCCGGTGAAGTGGGTGGTCGGGTGCGGCCATGGAAGCACTGGCGTCCGATCGAGCAGGCGACGATGTCCTACGGTCATGGCATTTCGGTATCGCTGATGCAACTGGCGCGCGCCTACTCGGTGTTTGCGCGCGACGGCGACCTGATCCCGCTGACGCTGACGCGTTCTGATGCGCTGCCGCTGACCGGTACGCCGGTGTTCAGCCAGCAGACAGCGCGCGAAGTGCGGGCGATGCTCGAGATGGCCGTGCAGGCCGGCGGAACCGCGCCGAAAGCACAGATTCCGGGCTATCGCGTTGCCGGCAAGACAGGCACCGCGCACAAGCTGGAGGGCGGCCAGTACGCCAACAAATACGTTTCGTCCTTCGTTGGTTTTGCGCCGGCGTCGGACCCGCGCCTGATCGTTGCGATCATGATCGACGAGCCTGGCGGCCTCAAGCACTTTGGCGGCGATGTCGCCGGCCCGGTCTTTGCTGGCGTGATGGGCGGTGCCTTGCGCACCCTCGGGATTCCGCCGGATGCGCCTTTGCAGGTTGCGCAAACCCCAGCGGCCAAGGAGAAGTTGTGAGCATGGTTGCCGCGCCCACCTCGATCAATGGCTCGCTGGCCGCCCTGCAGCGACTGGCCGCGCTCGGCGTGCAGCCGAGTGGCGTGGCTGACGATAGCCGCCAGTTGCGTACGGGAGATATTTTCCTTGCTTACCCGGGCGATCTGTCCGATGGCCGCAATTACATTGCCGACGCGATCGCGCGTGGCGCCGCTGCGGTTCTTTGGGAAGAAAGTGCAGATTTCAGGTGGCGTCCGGAATGGCGTGTCGCCAATCTGCCGGTGAGTGGTCTGCGCATGCTCTGTGGGCCACTGGCGCATGTTGTCTGCGGGCGCCCCAGCGAGCGCTTGTCCTTGATTGCGATTACCGGAACCAACGGCAAAACGACGATCAGCCAGTGGATTGCGCGCGCACATCCGCGCCGCTGCGCCATCATCGGCACGCTCGGCGCAGGCCTGCCCGATCATCTGGCGGACACCGGTTTTACGACGCCCGAAGCGACGACGCTGATGCGTTATCTGGCTGAATTCGCCGACGCCGAGGTCCAGGCCTGCGCGCTTGAAGCCAGTTCGATCGGCATCGAAGAGGGGCGTCTGAACGGTGCGCGAATCGACGTTGCCGTATTCACCAACCTGACACGCGACCACCTTGATTACCACGGAACGATGGAAGGCTACGCGGCCGCCAAGGAGCGCCTGTTTGCCTGGCCGCGCCTGCGTCTCGCCGTGATCAATCTCGACGATCCTTTCGGCCGCCAGTTGGCGGCGCGCAGCACGGCAACCAAGGTCGTCGGCTATACGCAAAGCGCCGAGCCCGATGGCCGGCAGGGAACCGTTCGTGCCGAGAATGTCGAAGAGGCGTTCGACGGCCTGCGCTTTTTGCTCAGCGCGCCGAGCGGTCGGGCGCAGGTCGAGACGCGCTTGATTGGCCGTTACAACGTATCGAATCTGCTTGCGGTTGCCGCCGTGTTGCTCGATGCCGGGATGACGCCGAAGGAAGTCGCTGCGCAGTTCGCCGAGCTCGCGCCGCCGCCCGGGCGCCTTGAGAAAATTGGCGGGGTCAACGAGCCCTTGATCGTCGTCGACTACGCGCACACGCCAGATGCGCTGGAGAATTCCCTGCGCGCACTGCGTGAAGTGGCAACAACGCGCGGCGCCGGGCTGATCGTCATCTTCGGCTGCGGCGGCGATCGCGATCAGGGCAAACGGCCCTTGATGGGCGCGGTGGCGACGCAATTCGCCGACCGCGTTGTGCTGACCAGCGACAACCCGCGCAGCGAGGATCCGGCAGCGATTCTTCGGCAGATCCACGCCGCAGCGCCGACTGCCGAGGTCGTCAGCGATCGCGCCGAGGCGATCCGGCGCACGGTCGCCGAGGCGCATTCGTCGGATGTGGTGCTGATCGCAGGAAAGGGCCACGAGCCCTATCAGGAAATTGCCGGCGTGCGCCGCGCGTTCTCGGATCTTGTCGAGGCACGCGCCGCGCTCGCCGCACGCAAGGAGGGAAGTCAATGAGTGTGATGATGGATCTCTCCAGCGCAGCTGCCGCAATGGCTGGCACGCTGTTGGTTGAAGATGGAAGCGCGTGCTCCGGCTTTTCGGGGGTGTCGACCGACAGCCGCAATATTGCCGCCGGCGAACTGTTTGTCGCCCTGCGCGGAGAAAATTTCGACGGC
>CAJAHZ010000202.1 GCA_903939665.1 uncultured Pseudomonadota bacterium
CGTGGTCGGTGATGCCGATGGTGAGGGTGCCGTCGGCTTCAGCGCGGACCCATTCATGGCTCTTGGTGTATTTGAGGTTGGCGGGAATGTTCATGGCAACTCCTGATAAATAAGATTAAATATGTGTTTGATGTATTTGTTATTGAACGACAATTGATCCGTTTCTTGCGAAAACCGGCTTGACTACTTTGGCGTTCAGCTGCTTGTCGCGTATTTCAACCTTGACGCTGTCGCCGATGGCCACACCGAGCGGCAGGCGGGCGAGGGCGATTGATTGCTGCAGGGTCGGCGAGAAGGTGCCGCTGGTGATTTCGCCTTCGCCTTGTGCCGTGATCACTTTTTGGTGCGCACGCAGTACGCCGCGGTCCTGCAGCAGGAGACCGAGAAACTGCTGTTGCTGCGGCTTGGCGAGGAGGGCGGACTTGCCGACAAAATCGCGTGGCGCAGCAAGGTCGACCGTCCAGGCGAGGCCGGCATCGAGCGGCGAAACCGTTTCGTCCATGTCCTGCCCGTAGAGGTTCATCCCGGCTTCAAGACGCAAGGTGTCGCGGGCGCCGAGGCCGCAGGGCTGGACGCCGGCATCCGCCAGCGCCTGCCAGAGCGCGTCGGCCTGTGCGGCGGGCAGGGCAATCTCAAAACCGTCTTCGCCTGTATAACCGGTGCTGGCGATGAAATACTCACCAACCGTCGCAGCAAAGAAAGGTTTCAGGGTTTCGGTGGCGCTGCGGGTTTGCGGCAGCACCTGCCAGACCTTTGCGCGCGCGTTCGGCCCCTGTACGGCAATGATGGCCAGTGGGTCTTCGCCAGATCGGCGCGGGGTGATGCTGACTTCCAGCTGCCACTCGGCGAGGCGTGCGGCCATCCAGGCCAGATCCTTCTCGGCGGTGCCGGCATTGATCACCATGCGGTAACGGGTGTCGTCGAGGTAATAGACAATGAGATCGTCGATCACGCCGCCGGCTTCGTTGAGCATGGCGCTATAAAGCGCCTTGCCGGAGAGCTTGAGTTTGTCGACGTTATTGGCGATCAGGCGCAGCAGGAAGCGCTTGACGTCGGCACCGGCCAGATCGACCATGCACATGTGCGAGACGTCGAACATGCCGCAGTCACGGCGTGCCGCGTGGTGCTCCTCGATTTGCGAACCGTAGTTCACGGGCATGTCCCAGCCACCGAAGTCGACCATCTTGGCACCGAATCGGCGGTGGGTTTCGTTGAGTACAGTTTTTTGCGTCATATCAATCCCTTGGAGGAAGGTATTCAAGTCGTTTGTCGAAACGAAAAAAGGGCGAACTCAAATTGAGTTCACCCCCCTGTCCTTGATACCTGAGAGATTACCGCGCCCGGATGCCTGATCGCGGTCGCGTTGCCCCATCGGTGGGCGCTCCGCCTGATCGGGGGCGCCGCTCTCCAGAGTTCATTGCACGAACGGTCCTTTTGCCTGAGCGTTTCCGGGTGGATTGCGCCTTCGGCGGCGGGAGTGCTTTTCGTTTCCGCTCTCTCCCGTTCGCGGACGAACTATAGCGCGACGACCGCTATGCTCGCAAGGCGAAGAACGACTTTTTTGCAGTGCAGCATGGATTGCATGATGCTTGCTGCACTGGGGCGGGCTTGCCCCTGTGTTATCATGCGTCGCTTATATTTTGTGCTGCCAAGCCCGCTGCCTGCCGTGTTCAACGCTGATCTCCATTGCCATTCCACCGCTTCCGACGGCTTGCTGCCGGCGGCTGATGTCGCTCGTCGGGCGTTTGCCAATGGGGTCGAGATGCTGGCGCTGACCGATCACGACGACCTCGGTGGCCTTGCGGCGGCTCGCGCCGTTGCCGAAGAAGTGGGTATGGCTTTCGTCAATGGCGTCGAAATCTCGATCGAGTGGGAAGCGATGCAGATACACATTCTCGGTCTCGCTTTCGATGCCGAAAATGAAGCGCTTAACGCCGGCCTGGCCGCCATTCGCTCGGGACGCATCGAGCGCGCGCATCGGATGTCTGACGAGTTGGCCAAGGTCGGCATTGCCGGCGCTTTCGAAGGCGCCATGCGCTATGCGGAAAATCCGAGTCTGATCAGCCGCGCTCATTTTGGCCGTTATCTTGTTGAGACGGGAATCTGCAAGGATATGCGCAGCGTTTTTGAATCCTATCTCGTTCCGGGACGCCCCGGTTATGTCGATCATCGCTGGGCAACGCTGCCTGATTCGATCGGCTGGATTCTCGGTGCGGGCGGTATTGCCGTCGTCGCTCATCCGGGTCGCTACAAGCTGAATAACCGCGATATGCGGCGGTTTTTGACTGATTTCAAGGATCTCGGCGGACAGGCAATCGAGGTGATGTCGGGCAGCCACTCCGTTGAAAACGTGAGCGTTTTTGGCCGTCTGGCCAATGAATTCGGTTTTCTCGCCTCACGCGGGTCGGATTTCCATGGGCCAGTCGAGAGTTATACCGATCTTGGCAAACTGGCGCCATTGCCGGACGGACTGAAGCCCGTCTGGGAAGCATTCTGACTTTGAGCGCCCGATGACGCAGTATCTGTCGATTCATCCGGATGATCCGCAGGCGCGTCTGCTGCACATGGCGGCTGATGTGGTGCGCAAAGGGGGGGTGATCGCCTTGCCGACTGACTCGTGTTACGCGCTCGGTTGCCACCTTGGTGACAAGGATGCGGTCGAGAGAATCCGTGCTATACGCGGCGTCGATGACCGCCATCATTTGACCTTGATGTGCCGCGATCTCTCGGAAATTGCCCAGTTTGCCCGCGTCGATAATGCCCAGTATCGCCTGCTCAAGGCGACGACGCCCGGAAGCTACACGTTTATTCTGGAAGGCACCAAGGAGTTGCCGCGCCGGGTTTTGCACCCGAAGCGCAAGACGATTGGTCTGCGCGTGCCGGCGCATCCGGTTGCGCTGGCCTTGCTTGAGCAACTCGGTGAGCCGCTGCTGACCTCGACGCTGATTCTGCCGGGTGATGAGACGCCGTTAACAGAGGGCTGGGAAATACAGGACCGGCTTGATGATCGTCTGGAACTGATCCTTGACGGTGGTCATTGTGGTACCGAGCCGACCACGGTCATTGATCTCACTGGCGCGTTGCCGGTGTTGCTGCGCACGGGGCGTGGTCCGCTGGCGCCTTTTGGCGTGGATTGAACGAGAAACCATGGAATCCTTGATCCAGACAATCGCCATTGCCGCTTTGCCGGTTATTTTCGCCATCACCCTGCATGAAGCCGCGCATGGTTATGCAGCGCGCCATTTCGGCGATCCGACAGCATGGCAGGAGGGGCGGATTACCGCCAATCCGCTCAAGCATATTGATTTGATGGGGACCATCATTGTGCCGATCGCGATACTGCTGCTGTCGACGGGGGGCATCCTGTTTGGTTGGGCCAAACCCGTACCGGTGAATTTTGCTCGTTTGCGCGAACCCAAGCGCCACATGCTATGGGTGGCCGCTGCCGGGCCTGCGGCGAACCTGGCGATGGCGTTGTTCTGGGCCGCTGTTATGAAGCTCGCCTGGCTGCTGCCGCTCAATTTCTTTAGCCTGCCGATGGTACGCATGGCCGAAATCGGTATGGCGGTGAATGTCGCGCTTATGGTGCTCAATCTCTTTCCCTTGCCGCCGCTTGATGGTGGCCGCATTGCCGTCAGTCTGCTGCCACCGCGCGCCGCCTTGCGTTACGCGCAAGTCGAACGCTTTGGCTTCCCGATCCTGCTGCTGCTTCTGTTTACCGGTATTCTGAGCGCTGTGCTATCGCCGGTAATGCACTTGGTGGGTGGCCTGATCGAATTCATTTTTCAATTGCCTTCTTGAATAGCTGATAACAACATGTACGCAGAACGAGTCCTCTCCGGCATGCGCCCCACGGGCAGCCTGCACCTTGGTCACTACCATGGCGTGCTCAAGAACTGGATCAAGCTCCAGCACGAATATCCCTGCCTGTTCTTCGTTGCCGACTGGCATGCGCTGACGACGCATTACGAAGATCCGCAGGGGATCGAAAAGGCTTCGTGGGACATGGTCATCGACTGGCTGGCTGCCGGTGTAGATCCTTCGCAGGCGACGCTGTTCATCCAGTCGCAGGTGCC
>CAJAHZ010000203.1 GCA_903939665.1 uncultured Pseudomonadota bacterium
GGGCGAGCCCGGTACCTTCAAGGACCGCGACATCATGCGCTACAACCCGCACTCGGTCATCGAGGGGATGGCCATCGCCGCCTTCGCGATGAGCGCAACGCGAGGCTACAATTACATCCACGGCGAAGTATGGGAAATCTATACACGCTTTGAAGAGGCATTGGACGAGGCGCGTGCGGCCGGTTTTATCGGCCAGAATATCCTCGGTTCCGGCTTTAACTTCGAACTCTTTGCACATCACGGTTACGGCGCCTACATCTGTGGCGAAGAAACTGCGCTGCTCGAGTCGATTGAGGGCAAGAAGGGACAGCCGCGCTTCAAGCCGCCTTTCCCCGCCTCGTTTGGTCTCTACGGCAAGCCGACGACGATCAACAATACTGAAACCTTCGGCTCGATTCCGTTCATCATGAATCTTGGCGGCGAGGCCTACCTCGAAGCCGGCAAGGCAAACAACGGCGGCACGAAGCTGTTCTCGATCTCGGGTCACGTCAATAAGCCCGGCAACTATGAAATCCCGCTCGGCACGCCGTTCTCGACGCTGCTTGAGATGGCGGGCGGCATGCGCGGCGGACGCAAGCTTAAGGCTTGTATCCCGGGCGGCTCGTCCTCCCCGGTGGTGCCCGGCGACGTCATGATGGACTGCACGATGGATTACGACTCCATCAGCAAGGCGGGATCGATGCTCGGTTCTGGTGCACTGATCATCATGGACGAGTCGACCTGCATGGTGAAGGCGCTCGACCGCCTCTCGTTCTTCTACTATGAAGAATCCTGCGGCCAATGCACGCCGTGCCGTGAAGGCACTAACTGGTTGTACAAGGTCGTGCATCGCATCGAGAACGGTCAGGGACGCCCCGATGATCTCGATCTGCTCGGTAGCGTGACCAACAACATCATGGGCCGCACCATCTGCGCGCTCGGCGATGCAGCATCGATGCCGGTTCAGAGTTTTATCAAGCATTTCCGCGACGAGTTCGCGTACCACATCGAACACAAGAAGTGCCTCGTGCCGGTTGAAGTCCAGCGCGCCGGGAGTGGCTTCTTCAAGGCAACGGTTTAGGGTACGACATGATAGAAATCGAAATCGACGGCAAGGCGGTGCACGTACCTGATGGCAGCACCATCATGGACGCAGCCCAGCAGACGGGTGCCTACATCCCGCATTTTTGCTATCACAAGAAGCTCTCGATCTCCGCGAACTGCCGCATGTGTCTGGTGCAGGTCGAGAAGGCGCCGAAGCCCCTGCCGGCTTGTGCGACGCCAGTGACCAACGGCATGAAGGTGTTCACGCACTCGGAGCTGGCCGTCAAGGCGCAAGCCGGGGTGATGGAATTTCTTTTGATCAATCACCCGCTCGACTGCCCGATCTGCGATCAGGGCGGCGAATGCCAGTTGCAGGATCTGGCAGTCGGCTACGGTGCGGGGGTTTCGCGTTATCAGGAAGCCAAGCGCGTCGTTTTCCACAAGGAAGTCGGCCCGCTGATCTCGATGCAGGAAATGTCACGCTGCATCCACTGCACGCGTTGCGTCCGTTTCGGTCAGGAGATTGCCGGCGTGATGGAACTCGGCATGGCCAACCGCAACATGCACTCCGAGATTCAGACCTTTGTCGGTCGCACCGTCGATTCCGAACTGTCGGGCAACATGATCGACCTGTGCCCGGTCGGCGCGCTGACCTCGAAGCCTTTCCGTTACTCGGCGCGCAGTTGGGAACTGACACGGCGCAAGTCGGTCAGCCCGCACGACAGTCTTGGCGCCAATCTGACGGTGCAGATCAAGAATAACGTGGTCATGCGCGTTCTGCCGCGTGAAAACGAAGATGTCAATGAGTGCTGGATCTCGGACAAGGAGCGTTTCTCCTACGAGGCGCTGAATTCGAGCGAGCGTCTGACCAAGCCGATGATCCGTGTCGACGGCGCCTTGCGCGAAGTCGAGTGGCCGGCTGCGCTGGATTATGTCGCGCATGCGCTCAAGGATATTGCCAAGACGCAGGGCGGTGAAGCGATTGCCTCGCTGGCCGCGCCGCACGCAACACTTGAAGAATTGCATCTGTTGCAGAAGGTGACGCGCGGTCTGGGTTCCGGCAGCGTCGATTTCCGTCCGCGTCGCCGCGATTTTTCGGCTGATGGCAAGCGCGCCGGCACGCCGTGGCTGGGCCTCAAACTTTCCGAAATCAAGGATCTGGATGCCGCGCTGGTCGTCGGCAGTTTCCTGCGCAAGGATCATCCGCTGTTTGCCCAGCGTCTGCGTCAGCTTGGCAAAAAATGGAACAAGGTCAGCCTGCTCTCCGTCGGCGGCGACGATCCGCTGATCAAGCTGCACGCTCAGGTGACGGTAGCGCCAGCTGAACTGGCTGTTGCTCTGGCCCGTATCGTCAAGGCCGCTGCACAATTGAAGAATGCCGCAGTGCCGGCGGGTCTGGAATCGGTTGAGCCCTGTGCAGACAGCAAGGCGATTGCCGAGAGCCTGCTTGAAGGCGACAAGCGCGCCATTTTCCTCGGCAATGCTGCCGAGCAGAATGGACAGGCTGCGCAGTTGCACGCGCTGGCGCTTGAACTCGCAAAGATTACCGGCGCCAGCTTTGGTTTCATCGGCGAAGCGGCCAACAGCGTCGGCGGCTACGTCGCCAAGGCACTGCCGACCGCACTCAACGCCTACGAAATGTTCGCCCAGCCGCGTCAGGCCTACGTCCTGCTCGGCGTCGAGCCGGAACTCGATTGCGCTAACCCGCAACAAGCCGTTGCCGCGCTCAAGCAGGCTGCACTCGTCGTCATGCTGACGCCGTTCAAGCACGGCGCAGCGCTGGATTACGCCGATGTCCTGTTGCCGACGACGCCCTTTACCGAAACATCCGGCACCTTCATTAACACCGAAGGCCGCGTGCAGGGCTTCAACGGCGTGGTTCGCCCGCTCGGCGATGCGCGGCCGGCCTGGAAAGTGCTGCGTGTGCTGGGTAATGTTCTGGCGCTGCCCGGTTTTGATTACGATTCCAGCGAGCAGGTGCGCGACGAAATTCTTCCGGCGGGAGCCGAGTTTGTCGCCAGCCTGGACAATGGTCTGAACAGTGTCGCACTGACGCTGAATGCGGTGTCGAACGGGCTGCAGCGTGTTGCCGACGTGCCGATTTACTTCGCCGACGCCTTGGCCCGCCGTTCGCCGGCGCTGCAGAAGACCAGCGATGCCGCTGCGCCGGCTGCACGCATGAATGCCGCAACGCTGGCGCAATCCGGGGTTGCCGACGGCGCCCAGGTCCGCGTCAAGCAGGGTCCGGGCGATGCCGTGTTGCTCGCGAAGCTCGATGAGACCGTACCCACCGGCTGCGTCCGCGTTGCTGCGGCGCATGCTTCGACCGCTGCGCTGGGCGACATGTTCGGTTCGATTACCGTGGAGCGTGCATGATGATCGATATGCTGCAACAACTGCTGCAAGGATTTTTCGGACCGGTGTATCCGCTCGTCTGGACGGTGCTGAAGATCGTTCTCATCATTGTTCCCTTGCTGCTCGGCGTGGCTTATCTGACATTCTGGGAACGCAAGGTCATCGGCTGGATGCAGGTGCGCATCGGCCCGAACCGCGTTGGTCCGTGGGGTCTGATCCAGCCGATCGC
The DNA here is from genome assembly GCA_903939665.1 of uncultured Pseudomonadota bacterium. Taxonomy (GTDB): domain Bacteria; phylum Pseudomonadota; class Gammaproteobacteria; order Burkholderiales; family Rhodocyclaceae; genus CAJBIL01. The sequence goes on from CAJAHZ010000203.1 coordinate 3,608, forward strand.
CGATGGCGTCAAGCTGATGATGAAGGAAATCGTCATCCCGACGGGGTCCGACAAGGGCGTTTTCCTGATTGCGCCGATGTTCGCTTTCGCGCCGGCGCTGGCCGCCTGGGCGGTGATCCCGTTCAACGACACGCTGGTGCTTGCCAACGTTAACGCCAGTCTGCTCTACATCATGGCGATCACCTCCATTGGGGTGTACGGCATCATCCTTTCCGGCTGGGCATCCAACTCGAAGTACGCCTTCCTTGGCGGCATGCGCTCTGCCGCGCAGATGATTTCCTACGAAGTGGCGATGGGTCTGGCGCTGGTTGTCGTGTTGATGGTTTCGAACAGCCTGAATCTGGGTGACATCGTCAAGAGCCAGGGGCAGGGCATGTTCGCCGCCAGGGGGCTTGGCTTCCTGTCATGGAACTGGCTGCCATTGCTGCCGATGTTCGCGGTTTATCTGATCTCGATCGTTGCCGAGACCAACCGCGCACCGTTCGACATGGCTGAAGGCGAATCGGAAATCGTCGGCTTCCACGTCGAGTATTCGGGGATGGCCTTCGCCGTCTTCTTCCTCGCCGAATACGCCAACATGATTCTGGTGTCGTCGCTGACCGCCCTTCTCTTCCTCGGCGGCTGGCTGTCGCCGGTCGGCTTCCTGCCGGACAGCATGTTCTGGCTGTTTGCAAAGATTACCGCTGTATTGTTCTTCTTCCTGTGGATCCGCGCGACCTTCCCGCGCTACCGCTACGACCAGATCATGCGTCTCGGCTGGAAAGTATTCATCCCGCTGTGTCTGATCTGGCTGGTCGTTGTCGGTTGCTGGATGATGTCGCCGTGGAATATCTGGAAGTGAGAGGCTAGCCATGGGTTCGATGAAGGAAATATTCAACAGTCTCTTCCTGCGGGAACTGTTCAAGGGCATGTCGGTGACCGGGCGTTACATGTTCGCGCGCAAGATCACCGTGCAATATCCGGAAGAAAAAACGCCGCAGAGCTTCCGTTTCCGCGGACTGCATGCACTGCGCCGCTATCCGAACGGCGAAGAGCGCTGCATCGCCTGCAAATTGTGCGAAGCGGTTTGCCCGGCAATGGCGATCACCATTGAGTCGGACCAGCGTGACGATGGCTCGCGTCGTACGACGCGCTACGACATTGATCTGACCAAGTGCATCTTCTGCGGTTTCTGCGAAGAGGCCTGCCCGGTCGACGCCATTGTCGAAACACGCGTCTACGAGTACCACGGCGAGAAGCGTGGCGACCTTTACTACACCAAGCCGATGTTGCTGGCCAACGGCGACCGCTACGAAGCGGAAATTGCCGAAGACCGCGCACTCGACGCGAAATACCGCTAAAAGGCCGACACGATGGAATTCAAGACCTTCGTTTTTTACTTTCTCTCCGCGATACTGGTGTTCGCCAGTCTGCGCGTCGTGACTTCGCGCAATCCGGTGCATGCCGCGCTTTATCTTGTTCTCGCCTTCTTCACCGCGAGCGGCGTCTGGATGCTGTTGCAGGCCGAGTTCCTGGCCATTTCGCTGGTGCTTATCTACGTCGGCGCGGTGATGGTGCTCTTCCTGTTCGTCGTGATGATGCTCGATATCAACATCGACCGCCTGCGCGAGGGTTTCTGGAGCTATCTGCCGCTGGGTTCGATCATTGCCCTGCTCATGGTTGCCGAAATGGCGCTGGTGCTCGGTGGCAGTTACTTTGATCTTTTCGAGAACGCCGTGCCGCAAACGGGCATCGCCGAAAGCAACGTACAGGCAATTGGTCGCCTGATGTTTACCGAATACGTTTATCCGTTTGAACTGGCTTCGGTGATTCTGCTGGTCGGCATTGTCGCCGCCGTTGCGCTGACCCAGCGCGAGAAGAGAAAAACGAAGGCAGTCAGTCCGTCACGGCAAGTGTTTGTCAAAGCGAAGGATCGCGTCCGCGTGCTGCAGATGCCGTCCGAGCCGCGCGATTAAGCCAGTTGAAGAAAACGAACACGTAAGAATACGAGGTGATGGCGCAAAACCGCCGTCACATGCAGAAGGAACCAGGGAGGCACCTTGCTTACACTGTCCCACTTTTTGATCCTAGGCGCGATCCTGTTTGCGATCGGCGTCATGGGCATCTTCCTTAACCGGAAGAACCTGATCGTCCTCTTGATGTCGATCGA
>CAJAHZ010000204.1 GCA_903939665.1 uncultured Pseudomonadota bacterium
GCCGCCGTCCAGCGGATCGCCTTGAGCGGCAGATTCTTGGCCAGCTTTTCGCCGATCAATACGGCGGGAATGTTTGCCGCCATCATGCCCAGTGTGGTGCCGAGAACCACCCAGGCCAGCGAGTCGAAGCGGGCTGCCAGCGCCATCGTGGCGAACTGTGTCTTGTCGCCCATTTCGGCCAGAAAAAAGGCGATCAAGGTGGTCATGAAAACACTCGCATGGCTTGCTTGCGGGGCATCGTCATCATCCAGTTCGTCGGGGCGCAGCGTCCATATTCCGAAGGCGATAAAAGCGATGCCGACGGTCCAGCGCAAGGTCTCGGGCGCGAAGAAGGTGGCAATCCATGCGCCAAGCCAGCCGGCCAGCGCGTGGTTAGCGATTGTCGCGACAAAAATGCCGGCGATGATCGGCATCGGGCGGCGCAGGCGGGCCGCCAGAACAAAAGAGAGCAGTTGCGTCTTGTCGCCGATTTCGGCCAGAGCGACAAGCAGCGTCGAGGTAATAAAAGCTTCCATGAACTTCCTGAGGGCGTTGAATTGCGCAGGCCGCGCCGAGGGCGGCTTGGCAGATAAGGCTTAGTGGCTGCTGCTTTTTCCGGGTTTGTCGCGGTGCGGACATTCCGGCTTGGCGCATTCAGCGTAGAGGTAAAGTGCGTGTTCCTTGATGGTGAAGCCGCGTTCCTTGGCGATTTTTGCCTGACGGCGCTCGATTTCCGCGTCGTAGAATTCCTCGACACGACCGCAGTCGACGCACACCAGATGGTCGTGGTGCTGCTCCGCATTCATTTCGAACACCGCCTTGCCCGACTCGAAATGATGCCGCTCCAGCAGTCCGGCCTGCTCGAACTGGGTGAGTACGCGGTAGACCGTGGCCAGTCCGATGTCCATGTTTTCGGCAATCAGCAGGCGATAGACGTCCTCGGCCGTCAGATGGCGCACCTTGCTCTTCTCGAACAGTTCGAGAATCTTCAATCGGGGAAATGTGGCTTTCAGCCCCATGCTCTTGAGGTCGCTGGAATTGCTCATGGCTTACCTTGATCCGCTGCAAAGGGAGATGTTTTTTTCGGTTATGATATACCGTCCGTGATGACTTTGAGAAATGGGCCTGAAGATCGGGCCGCGCCGCTTGCCGATCTGGCGGCCATTCATCGATGTTCAGTTCATTGCCGCTCAGTACGCCGATTAACTACCAAGACCGATCAAGCGCATGATTTTTTCGCGATTTACTACAGCCCTCATCATTGTCGGGGTGCTTTCTGCCTGCTCTTCGGTGCCGCGCATCGTTACCGAGTACAAGATTGATGTGCAGCAAGGCAACGTCCTGACTCAGGAAATGGTTTCCCAGTTGCGTCCCGGTTTGTCAAAAGATCAGGTGCGCTTCATTCTCGGCACACCCATGCTGCTTGACATGTTCCATGCCGATCGATGGGACTACGTCTATCGGCTGCAAAAGGGGAGCACCGGTGTTGTCGAGACACGCAAGTTCTCGACCTTCTTCGGCGCCGATGGAAAGTTGTTTCGCGTAGCCGGTGATGCCGTGCCGGCGGCATCCGCTGAAGCCGCTGTACCGGAAAACAGGATGCGCGAGCTGGACCTCGGTTCGATCGCGACTGATGGCAGCGCACCATTGCCACCCGCCGATGAAAAAGGATTTTTCGGCAGCGTGCTGGAAAAAGTAGGGTTCTGATATGAGCGGACTGAAGATTGCGATTGTTGGTGCCACGGGCCGGATGGGCCGGATGCTGATCGAATCGACGCTGAAGGATGGCGAGACGACGCTGGTGGCGGCGATTGATCAGGCGGGTGTCCCGGCGCTCGGCAAGGACGCCGGCGAGTTGGTGGGTATGCCCTGCGGGGTGCTTGTCACCAGCGACGTCGAGGCGGGAATAGCGCTGGCCGATTGCCTGATTGACTTCACCCGCCCTGAAGGGACGCTCGAACATCTGGAAATTTGCCGTCGGCACAAGGTCGCCATCGTGATTGGCACGACCGGTTTCGATGCGGCCGGCAAGCTGGCGATTGGCGAGGCGGCGCGAGAAATTCCGGTGGTCTTTGCGCCGAACATGAGCGTCGGTGTCAATGTTGTTTTCAAGCTGCTGGATACGGCTTCGCGCATTCTCAGCGAGGGTTACGACA
>CAJAHZ010000205.1 GCA_903939665.1 uncultured Pseudomonadota bacterium
GCGGAATCGAACCACGACCTGATGATTACAAATCAACTGCACGACCTTCATGCTACGGGGGCACGCCCGATGGCTTCGGCGCGAATTATAGACGATACCGGCATTGACGCCCACTCCTCTCGCCTCAATCAGCTTCCACAGACCACGGCAAGCTATTAGAATCAGCAGACAGTCATTTCACGGAAGCGGAACATGCCAACCCTCTCGAATCCGTCAGAAATCGCGCGCGAAACACTGCGTCTGCTTGCTTCCAGACGTATGCCGCCATCTCCGGAAAATTACCGTGCGATCTACCATGAGATTGCGGGTACCACTGACAAAACTGCGCAGGTTTTTCCAGAAAACGAACTCCGCGCTCTGCTTGTCTCGCTACCGAAGGAAACCTCTATCCAGCTGGGCCTGTCGCGCCAACTTGAGCAGGCGCTAAAGGGAAAAAGCTGGGAAGACTACCGGAAGAGCCTTGTCGAATTCATCAAGGAGCACAGCGAGGAATCCGAACTCGGCTGGAGCGAACTGATTGGCGAATTTTTGCGGCAATGGGAAGCAAAACACACCAGCCTGACGCCGGCGCGCAAACGGGAGTCTCTTGAGCATGTGCTCGCCGGTGGCATCAAGAATAGCGAACTTCTCTTCGCACGATTACAGAGCCTGATCAAATCCTGGTCACTCAATAGCGAATCGCCCGACGACATCGCGCTCACAAACGGCGACATCGACGCCATTCCTCCAGTAACTTCAAGCACATTCCCCACCGCAACAATCGCCGCACCCGCCCCGAGCCGGGCGAGCGAACTGCTTTCCGAGTTGCGAGAGCTATTTGCCTACACCCTTGAAGTTGCTGTTGCCACCCAACTCAGCGAAGACCCCGACCTCGCCGCCAGCGCTCGAGCGCTGGCCAATGCCGTGCGCACTGCCAATACCCCAAAGGCGCTCGAAGGCCTGTTAACCGACATCAAGCGATTTGCCTTTCGTCTTGAGCTACTTGCTGAAGACCGCGCTGAACTGCGATCCGGCCTTCTCCATCTACTGCAACTGTTAATCGAAAATGTCAGTGAGTTGGTCGTCGACGACCACTGGCTGAACGGACAGATAACCGTACTGCGCGATATTGTGTCCCAGCCTCTGAGCATCCGCGCCATCGACGATGCCGAGCATCGGCTGAAGGACGTCATCTTCAAACAGAGCCAGCTCAAGCACAGCCTGAATGAGGCCAAAGAAGCACTGAAGCACATGCTGGCCGGCTTCGTTGACCACCTTGCAGAATTTGCCGACTCAACGTCCGACTATCACGACAAAATCGAGATCTGCGCCGAAAAAATCAGCAAAGCCGACGACATTACTCAGTTGGAAGACGTACTTGCCGAGGTAATGCGCGAAACCCGCGTCATTCAGATCAACGCCCAGCGCTCACGCGATGATCTGCGCGCTTCCAAACTTCGCGTTGAAGAAGCCGACAAACGCATTAATGAACTGCAAGGAGAACTCGACAAGACCAGCAACCTGGTTCGTCACGACCAACTGACCGGCACGCTGAACCGGCGTGGTCTCGAGGAAGCCTTCGAGAAGGAAGCAGCACGCGCCCTGCGCCGCCAAGCCTCCCTCTGCGTGGCGCTGCTTGACATCGACAACTTCAAGAAACTCAACGATTCGCTTGGTCACGACGCAGGCGACGCAGCATTGATCCACCTGACAGCCGTTATTAAAGAGACGATGCGCCCGCAGGACACCATCGCACGCTTCGGCGGTGAAGAATTCATCGTCCTCATGCCGGACACGCCAATCGGTGATTCAAAAAAAGCGCTGGTTCGTCTGCAGCGCGAACTGACCAAGCGTTTTTTCCTGCACAACAATGAAAAACAGTTGATTACCTTTAGCGCTGGCGTGACGCAATACCTCGCAGAGGAAACGCAGGCTACCGTAATCAAGCGTGCGGATGAAGGCATGTACGAAGCAAAGCAGAGTGGAAAAAATCGTGTCGTAGTCAAATAACACGAATCAAATACCACGGTGCACGGAATGGCCAACCGGTAAAACCTCTCAACGATCTGATTGCACACAAAACAAAATCAATGATGCGGGAAATAGATCCGCGGACTCCGAACAAAATCAGGATGGGACACCACTTTTCATGAAACACACTTACGATGCCGATAAAAACCTTTGGACCCGCAGCGGCTTTGACGGAATCGCCTATTCCGACGGTGCGGATTTTGAGGATGCACTACTCGCGGCGTTAAAAATCACCGATGACAAATCGGTTTTTTCTGCAGAGCTACGTGGCAAGATATCCGACTGGCGCACCGAGTACCACTTGACGCCAGCTCGTCATTGCCTATTGCGCCCTTTGAACTTTGCGCCGGGAGAAAAAGTTCTCGAACTTGGCTGCGGATGCGGCGCAATCACCCGTTACTTTGGCGAGCTCGGCCTTGAGGTCACCGCAGTCGAAGGCGGTCCACCGCGCGCCGCGATTGCCGCTGAGCGCTGCAGAGACCTGCCCAACGTCCGGGTCATGCTCGACGATCTGGTCGAGTTCCAATCAGACGAATTGTTCGACTGGGTCACGCTGATCGGCGTTCTCGAATACTCTCCGCTCTTTGCGCCCGGCGACGACCCGGTTCTTGCCTACCTTGAACAAGCGCTTCGTTACCTCAAGCCGGGCGGCAAACTGGTTGTCGCTATCGAAAACCAGTTGGGGCTCAAATACTTCAACGGCTGCGGAGAGGACCATGTCGGCACGCCTTTTTTTGGCCCGAACGGTCTTTATGGCGGGAAAAGTGCGGTTACCTTTGGCAGAAACGGACTGGAAAGCAAGCTGCGACAGGCCGGAAGCCAGAGTGTCGAGTTTTACTACCCCTTCCCCGACTACAAAGTGCCGACCGCCATCGTCAGCGACAGAGCATTCCACACCACCGGATTCCACGTTGCCGATCTGCTTCTGCGCACCGAAGCAAGAGACTACGGCGGTCGGCGGCTAAGGCTGTTCTCCGAACAACTGGTCTCACAAACACTTGAGGACAACGCGCTACTGCAACACTTTGCCAACTCATTTCTGGTTGTCGCATCTACCGCGCGACAAGAACTCTGCAATGAAAACACACCCCTCGCCTGGTGTTATTCACTGGGCCGCCTGCCCCGCTACCGCACCGAAACCACCTTCCATCTGAGCGATGAGGGCATCAAGGTAGACAAACACTCAGTAGGCCCCGCCGGGACAGAACCGGATATCGCAACAGCCGAAATATTGCACCACCTTGGCATTTCACAGTATGTATCGGGTCGCCTCTTGGCTTGGCCGGTACTCAAGGCAAAATTGCTCCCGGAAAAATTACAGCCCAACCTGGAAAAAGCCCTGGCTAGCGCCTTCCTGCTCTTTGCCCGAGAACTGATCGGCCGTAGCCAGCCGACTCCAGGCACAGATCCAAGGCTGATGGAATCGTGGCAGACCTCGGGCAAACACATCGACTTCACCCCATTCAACCTGGTCGGCAACAAACACGGGGTTTTCCCGATTGACGAAGAGTGGTCTGTCGCGGGCAATATCCCGCTTGGCTGGGTGCTGCTACGCGCGATTATCCAGACAGTCGCGACCGGTACAGGCAAGGCCGAGCTTAAAAACATTTCGATCCATCAATTACTTACTGCACTAGCAGACCTGCTCGAGCTAAAAGTGTCGCACGGCAACATTGAGTCATGGCTGGGCCTCGAGTCGATGTTCCTCTCAATGGCCACCGGGCGAACAATTAGCCAACAGGCGAGCGACACCACGCTATTGAGTCTGATTAGTACACGCCATGTGGACCTGGATAACCTATCGGGCGAAGACACCGCGCAAAAAGAAGAACCCAGCCTGGATGCGCAATATCTGACATGGCTTTCACTGCGCCGTCACATTCAGGATACCGATGGCCAGATTCTTGCGCAGCGGATGTATGACGAATGGACAAGCCGCCCAAGCTATCATCTGCTGCTTAGACTTCGCACCGGTCAAAACAAGCTATTGGCCGACACCCTGGAGAGCTTGAACCAGCAGTTATACGAAAACTGGCGCATTGATATCATCACCGAAACGCCCTGCCCGGAAGGGCTGGAAGATTCCAATTGCGTCGGTTGGCATGTTATTTCCAAGATCGAGGAGGCAAAACCAACGCTCGATTTTCTGGTCGCCAGCAGCAAACTTGACTGGATCGTCGAACTCCCTCCGGGCGCGGCCCTCGACCCGCTATGCCTGTGGCGCATTACACATGAAATCAACACGCGCCCTGATTGCGTCGCGTTTTACACAGACGATGACGAACTGGGCAGCAATAAATATCGAAAGAATCCACGCTTCAAGCCCGATTTCAATTTGGAATGGATTCGCTCAGCCGACCTGATCGGCCCCTGCTTTATTCAACGCGAAACGTGGCGAAACGCCAAGGGTGCCTCCGTTTTTCTCGACAGTCCGTGGTACGACCAGCTACTCCGCCTGCTCGAAACCACCGGGGCGCAAAGTATCGGGCACGTTACCGATCAGTTGCTGAGCTACGCCGGCGGTTTCCCCTCCCACCGAGCGAGTTGCATGGCTGCGCTGACCTGGCACCTCCAGCGCACCGGCGAGAAGGCCGAAATCATCCCGACCCGCGACAATGCATGGCGCTTAAGCTACCCGCTCAATACCGATGCGAAAGTGACCATCGCCATTCCGACGCGAGACAAATTGGAATTTCTCGTGCCGTGTGTGAATAACCTCCTGGCGCGCACCGAATATCAAAACTACGAAATCCTCATTATCGACAATGGCAGTACTGACCAGGATCTGATCGAATGGCTGGCACGATTGCCTGCTCGAGCGACCAAGCCGGTTCGCGTCATTCGCGACGAGCGCCCGTTCAACTTTTCGGCTCTCTGCAATCTGGCGGCAGAGCAGGCAACCGGCGAATACCTACTGCTGCTCAACGACGACACGAAGATCCTGCAGGAACGATGGCTCGATGAATTGATGCGTTTTGCCTGCCGAGCCGACGTCGGTGCTGTATCACCCCAGTTGGCCACACCGCCGGATGGCCTGATCGACAATGCCGGCTTTGTACTTGGCATGGCGCCAGTGGTTGGCGCGCCTTACCGCTACTCCACCAAGTTTTCAGACCCCGGCTATCTGAACATGCTGCAGACTCCGCGCGACGTCTCTGCACTTTCGGCCGCTTGCCTATTACTGCGCCGCAGTGACTACCTCGCGGTCGGCGGCATGGATGAGATCACGCTGGGTGGCCACTACGCCGATATCGATCTGTGTCGAAAACTTGTTAAACATAGCAAGCGACTGATCTATTGTCCGAGCAGCACCATGGTTCACTATGGTGAAATACAACGCCACCCACAAAAAATCGACCCCGTCACGCACGCCCGGCAAACAATTATCCGGGCCGAAGCAAGCGAGAGCTTGCTCAGCAAGTGGTTTGATGATTTCCGTCAGGAACCGTACTGGAATAAAAACCTTTGTCTAAGCGGGGATGCCGTTCGGATCGAAACACGCGGCTTGCCGGCATGGCAGACATTCCCAGCCCAGCTACCGAGAATTTTTGCACGCGCGGTTAACAATGTGCAGGGAACTTACCGCGTCATCGCACCACTCCAGGCGCTGCGTCGCGCTGGCTTGGCGCTGGACGGCATGCAAATACAATACGGCACCGAGACCCACGAACTTCTCCCGATCGAACTGGCGCGCCTGGAAACAGACACCATCATTGCGCAGAATTACCTCTCCGATTGGCGGCTCTCCGAACTCAAGCGATGGCGTACCGACTTGCAGCACTGTCTTATCATCTTCGCCATCGACGATCTGGCCGATGAAATGCCCGGCAAGAGCATCCTGCGCCACAACGTACCGGCCGACTCCAGAACAAGAATGCGCATCGCGCTCGAACACTGCGATCGCCTGGTGGTTAGCACCGACTTTCTGGCCGAAAATTACAGCCGGTTCATCAGCGACATCCGCATCGTACCCAACCGTCTCGAAAGCGATCTCTGGCTGCCCTTGAAGAGCTTGCGGCAAACGGGTAAAAAACCCCGCATCGGCTGGGCTGGCGGCGGTGCACATCAGGGCGACCTCGAATTATTGAAACCCGTAATCGAAGCGACCCGGGACGAAGCCGACTGGATATTTTTCGGCATGTGCCCGGAGGAAATCCGCCCGTTGCTGGCGGAATACCACGAACCGGTCGCTTACACTAAATACCCGGCAAAACTGGCGGCGCTGAATCTGGATATTGCTGTCGCACCACTGGAGCAGATCCGCTTCAACCAAGCCAAGAGCAACCTGCGCCTCCTCGAATACGGCGCGCTCGGACTGCCCGTGCTATGTACCGACATTGACCCCTATCGCGACTCTCCAGCCTGCAAACTGCCCAACGATTCCCGCGCGTGGATTGCGGCCCTGCGTGAACGCATCCACGACCCTGATGCTGCCGCAAAAGAGGGTGAAATGATGCGGCAGTGGGTATTGAAACACTTTATTCTTGAAAATCACCTCCCTGAGTGGCTTGCTGCTCACCTGAGATAGAGAGGGTCAGGCGTGAGAAACAGGAGGGTGATTCCGACCATATTGAATTCCTCATAAAAATTTTTCTAAAGTTTCCTTCAGAAAGTTCGATATCGCTAACAAGGGCTGGTAAATATTGCAACAAATGCTGCACCGGCCGTGTTCATCATCTGATAGAAGGAGTTCAAAATGGCACAGACAATCAACACCAACGTGTATTCGCTGAATGCACAGCGGAACCTGAACAAGAATTCGATGGGCTTGGCGACCGCCTTGGAGCGCTTGTCATCCGGCCTGCGAGTCAACTCCGCGAAAGACGATGCTGCCGGTCTGGCAATTGCCGGCCGAATGGAAGCGGACGCACGGGGCCTGACGGTGGCCATCCGTAACGCTTCGGACGGTATCTCGTTTGGACAAACGGCCGACGGCGCCTTGGGTACGGTGGGCGACATTCTGCAACGGATGAACGAACTGGCCGTGCAGTCGCTGAACGGCACGATCGGCGATACCGAACGCGGCTATCTCGACAAGGAATTTCAGGCGCTGAATACGCAAATGGGGTCGCTGCAAAGCGCCGCCAAGTTGAACAACAAGACGGTGTTCTCTTCCTTCACCTTCCAGGTCGGCACCACCAGCGCGGACACGCTATCGGCCACCTTTACCAGCGCTGCTTCCGTGGGCGGTAACATCTCGACGTCCGGCGGTGCTGTAACGGCGCTTTCAGGCATTGCCAACGGCCTTGTTAGTGTTGCCAACAACCGTTCCACCATCGGCGGTACGCTGGGCGCATTGCAATTCCGCATTGCACAACTTGAAACCTCACGTGAAAACCAATACGCTGCACGTAGTCGCATCATGGATACTGACTTCGCGTCAGAAACCAGCAACCTGACCCGCTCGCAGATTCTGCAACAAGCAGGTACGGCGATGGTTGCGCAGGCAAACGCGATTCCACAAGGCGTTCTGGCACTCCTGCGCTAATCAGCTGACCGCAATTGATGGTGTTATAGCCGGGTAGACGGAGGCTCATAAGAGCCTTCGTTCAGCCCGGTGCAAGGAGATTAAAATGAGCGTTCAATCAATATCGGGCACAGCGCCGGCTTTCTCGCCGGGTGGCGGCGAAGTGAAATCTGCCGCTTCTGCAGCAAAGGAGTCGCAGCACACTTCGGCCAAAGCACCAGTTGGCGCCAGCGCCGAAACAACTAAGAAAACAGAAAAACCTTCTGAAAAAACCTTGCGTGAAGCGGTTGATCGCGTTGCGAAGTTTGTTTCTCTGTCGAACAATGAACTATCCTTTACGGTAGATTCCGAATCAGGTAACAATGTCGTCAAGGTAATCGACACCGCTTCGAAAGAAGTTATCCGGCAGATTCCTTCGGAAGAAGTCATCGCGATTTCGCAAGCGCTTGATAAATTGCAGGGCTTATTCGTACGCGACAAGGCTTAATTTAGTTATTTCTGGAGGTAGCGGCTATGGCCACGGCATCATCGTTAGGCGTCGGATCGGGCCTTGACCTGAATTCGCTGCTGACCAAACTGATGGCGTCGGAGCGGCTTCCGGTCACTGCGATCGAGACAAAAATCTCGGCAGCAAGTACCAAAATATCGTTTTATGGCAAGCTGAAAATAGCGCTTGCCACCCTCCAGACCGCTGCCAATACGCTAGCGACGCCGAGCAAACTGGCGGCGTTCACCGCAACAACGAGCGACTCGACAATCGCCACAGCGACAACTGCCTCCAATGCTTCGCCAGGAACTTATGCTGTCAATGTAACCCAATTGGCGGTAGCGCAAAAAAGCTTCTCCACGCTGTTTGCCAGCGCAACCTCGTTCGGTCAGGGATCACTCGACTTTACCGTCAATGGCACCCCGCAGTCCATCAGCCTTACCGACAAGGCAAGCTACACAATCAACGACATCCGCGCCAAAATTAATACGGCCAACATTGGCGTTACGGCAGCGGTAATTTCCGGCACAGGCGGAGAGCGGCTGGTACTCTCCGGCACCTCGGAGGGGAGCGCGGGGGCGTTTTCGCTAGCGGTGACTTCTGGCGACGCGAATCTGAATTTGCTCGTACCTTTTGACACTGACGTTGCACTCGCATCAACAACTGCGCAGAACGCCATCTTTTCGGTCGATGGCGTTGCCAGCACATCAAGCACGAACACACTGTCCACTGCCGTTAACGGACTGACGCTAACGCTTGTAAAGGCGGGCACAGCAAGCATCACCGTAAAAAGCGATACCAGCAAGGTCGTTGCTTCGGCACAGGCGTTCGTTGATGGTTACAATGCGGTCAATACCCTGATCAAGGCAAACAGTGGCTATGACAAGACAACCAAGACAGCCGGACCGCTGAATGCCGAATCCACTATTCGCACGATCCAGGGCCTGCTGAACACGGCTCGCACGACAACGCCAACCGCCTTGTCGAGCGCCACCTATAAAACGCTGGCCGAACTCGGCATTTCCGCATCGACCACCGCAGATGGATCGCTATCATTCGATTCCTCCAAACTCACCAGCGCCATCGGCATCTCATTTGCCGATGTTCAGACAACGCTTGGCGCATTCGGTACCGCTTTCTACAACACGCTGACCAACGTACTGGCCACCTCTGGCACAAACGCGACCACGGGCGCAATACAGAATCGGCTTAACGGGCTTAACTCGTCGATCAGCCTGTACAACGACAATAAAGCCGCATTAGAACTAAGAATTGCTGCCGTCGAAAAACGCTATCGTGCCCAGTTTACGGCACTCGACAGAACCGTTGGCTCCATGCAAACGACCAGCAGCTACCTTTCACAGCAGTTAGCCAGACTCGGCTAACAAAAACAGTCAGGAATCACAATGTTCTCCAGCCCGATCAGCGCCTACAAGCAGATGGACCGCGAAGCCGATATTCGCGGCTCGGACCCCCACCGCTTGATTCTACTTTTATTTGAAGGCGCAAGCGCGGCCTTGGTCACTGCCCAAAAGCGGCTAGCCGAGAAAAACTATGCCGAAAAGTCGATCGCGCTAACCAAAGCCATCGAGATTATCAACGACGGCCTTGCAAGCAGTTTGAATCTCGAAGGCGGTGGCGACATCGCAGCCAACCTCAAGGCGCTGTACGAGTACATGCTCGCGCGACTGGTGCACGCCAATTTCAAGAATGATTCGCTAGCCATCTCTGAAATTCAGTTTTTATTGGAAGAAATCGGTGGCGCCTGGCGGGAGATGGGTATCGCCCGTCGAACACAAAGTGCCGACACCCTCTAACGCCTCCACACGCGATCACAAGCCAGCCATTGATCAACTGACTGAAAGCTTGAATTCGCTGCTTCAGGCTGTCCAGAAAGAGGACTGGATTCAGCTCGAAGCGCTGGAGCCCGCAGTCAGGATTGCCTTGGAACGCATGCAGGCGAGTTCGTATCCAACGAGCACGGCAGACGCGTACCGAAAAAAGCTGAAGGAATTGCTGCTTGTCCAGCAACAGATTTCGGATCGGTGCCTCGACAGAATGAAGCAGATTTCACCGCTGCTGGACGCGCTCTCTGTCACAAAACCAGCGATCGACTAAACCATGATCCCCGCCGATGTCGCCAGCCGCCTGCAACTCGCCGCCGACGTCGCGCTACGGCCGGTAGCTCCGTCTCAAGAGATCAGCGACAAGCTTTCTGAACTCGTCCCCGGTCAACGTGTGCTGGCGGAAATCCAGACGCTACTCCCCAACGGCACCTACCGCGCAATCATCAACCAGCGTGACATCACGCTCGCTCTGCCATTTGCCGCAAAGTCGGGCGATTCACTCGAACTTGAAGTAGTTGATAGCGATGGCAAGCTGACCCTGGCCGTTGTTTCGCGCCCGACCAAGGAACTGGCCAACCTGGCGACCGAGTCGGTGCCAACGACGCTCAGTCGCACCGGCCAGTTGATCAGCAATCTCTTCGGCAAGGCTGGCGACACAAAATCCAGTCTGACCCCGACGCCTCTGAACAACAACCAGCCGATTGCCTCTGCACCACCAGCTACAGCACATGATCTGCTGCCGCTCCTCAAGCAGGCCATTACTCAGAGCGGGATGTTCTACGAATCGCATCAGGCCGAGTGGGTCGACGGGCGAATGGACAAGTCGAGCCTGCTGCAGGAGCCACAAGGCAAGCTGCCTTCAGCCTACCCAGCGCGCATCTCACCGCCGGCTGACAGCACGATCACGCGGCAGGAGCAACAAGACAAACTGCCTCCAGCGCTCTCATCGGGAGCGCCGAGAGAAGCTGGCGCGGCATCGCGCCCTGCAGTCGAGTCAATGCAAGCGCAAAATACGGGAGCAGAAGCGGGCAACAACAGAACAAACACAGCCCTGCAAGCAACTCAGGCGGCGTCACCTTCGCAGCTCGTCGCCCCTGAGGCCTTGCCGCTGGTCCAACAACAACTCGAAGCCTTGGCGACGCAGAATTTTTCCTGGCAAGGGCAAGTCTGGCCCGGACAGGAAATGCGCTGGGAGATTGAAGAGGATGCTTCCCGGCGCGAGCAGGGAGGTGACGAGGCAAGCAGTAACTGGCAGACGCGACTGCACCTGACCTTGCCAAACCTCGGCGGGGTTGATGCCAACATTCGACTACAGGGTAATCAGATCAGTCTGGTTCTAGCGGCGGGCAGTACCGAAACACAGCAACTCCTACGCGCTTCGACCGATGCGCTGCGCAGCCAACTGGGCGATGCCGGCCTCGCGCTCGCCTCGGTTGGGGTCGGCGCAGGAAAAGAAGGAGAGACAGGTGGCAAAACGGCCGCATGATTCGGTGAAGACCGCCGTCGCTCTTGCCTATGGCCAGACCGATGCAGCACCGCGCGTGGTGGCCAAGGGTCGCGGCCTGATCGCCGAACAGATCATCTCACGTGCACGCGAACATGGCGTTTATGTCCACGAGTCTCCCGAACTCGTCTCCTTGCTGATGCAAATTGATCTCGACCAGCGCATTCCACCACAGCTTTATATCGCCGTTGCCGAGCTTCTGGCCTGGCTATATCGTCTTGAGAGTGGCCAGCCAGCTGCCGCACAGCCTGCACTGACGTTGCCTGCTGACGAAAGCATGAAATCCTGACCCTATTGTGCACAACATATAGGGCATGCCGATCACCCGCGACGTTCCGCATGACAGGGTTTTGCATTAAACTTCCTAGACCGCCGATATCAGGATAAAAAATGGCAGAAACGGAAGTTCAGGCGCAGCCTGAACACAGCCCTCCCCTCTTCGAACTCGAACAAGACGATGACTACAGCAAATTTCTGCTGCACTCAAAGACGGAGATCGTTTCAATTCTCCGCTCTCTGATTCAGAAGAACGCGATGCTTACCGTGTATTTTGATCAGGGAAACTCCTTCCTGCTCACCTCCCTGCTTGCGCTCAGCACGGACAACAACGGCCTCATTCTTGACTGGGGCAGCGATGCCAACATGAACAGCAAGGCCCTGATCGCCGACAAACTGATTTTCACAACACAGGTCGACAAGGTAAAGATCCAATTCAGCCTGAACAAACTCTCGAAAACAAGTCACAAGGGGCGACCGGCATTCCACGGCACCTTGCCTGAAACGCTGATGCGCTTGCAGCGCCGCGAATATTTCCGCCTGTCTACGCCGATCGCCAGCCCGATCAAATGCATCATCCCGATGAAACAGGCCGACAACTCGGCATTGGTCACCGAAGCCCCGCTACTGGACATCAGCGGTGGAGGCATCGGGCTGCTGGTTCAGCAGGAGCAAGCGCACCTTTATCAAACGGAAATGGTATTCAGCAACTGCAAGATTGTCCTGCCAGAAGAGGGCCTGCTGGTCACGACGCTGCGCGTACGCAATGCGTTCGACGTGACCACCCGAAGCGGTGCTCATTACATTCGGGTGGGTTGCGAATTCGTTGATTTGCAAGGCCCCCGACTGACGCTGATCCAGCGCTATATCACGCGCATAGAACGCGAAAGGAAGGCCCGTCTAAGCGCAAAGGCGTCGCCCACGATGGCGAAGTTGCGGCTCGCCTGGGCCTTGTCGGCATTCCGGTGGCGGCGGAA
>CAJAHZ010000206.1 GCA_903939665.1 uncultured Pseudomonadota bacterium
CGGCGCACGATGTTGCAGATGCTCTTTGTCGAGGGTAACCACTTCTGCCCCTCCTGCGAGAAGAGCGGCAATTGCATGCTGCAAGCATTAGCCTACGAGTTGGAAATGCTGACCCCGCATTTCGACCAGTTTTACCCGAATCGCCCGCTCGATGCGTCGCACCCGGACCTGCTGCTCGACTTTAACCGCTGCATTCTCTGCGAACTGTGCGTGCGTGCCAGTCGCGATGTCGACGGCAAGAGCGTGTTCGCCTTGTCCGGGCGCGGCATCAACAAGCATCTGATCGTCAATGCCGAGTCCGGCAGGCTGGCCGACACCGATTTTTCGCTGCTTGATCGCGCGGCGCATGTTTGCCCGGTCGGCGTCATCCTGGAAAAACGCAAGGGTTTTGCCGTGCCGATCGGCAAGCGGCTGTATGACGAAAAACCGATTGGTCAGCAGATGGAACGTCTGGCGGCACGCACGACGAAAGTGGAGCCTTGATATGAGCGCTGAGATGAGTACCGTGCCGGAAAAGAAAAAGCTGCGCCTCGCCACGACATCGCTGGCGGGGTGTTTCGGCTGTCATATGTCGTTTCTCGATATCGACGAGCGCCTGCTTGAACTGATTGAACTGGTCGAGTTCGACCGTTCGCCCCTCACCGACATCAAGCATTGCGGCCCTTGTGACGTGGGTCTGATCGAAGGCGGCATCTGCAATGCCGAGAATATCCATGTGCTGCGCGAGTTCCGCGCGAACTGCAAGGTGCTGATCGCGATCGGCGCTTGCGCCGTCAATGGGGGGTTGCCGGCGCAGCGCAACCATATCGACCTCGGGCAATGCATGCAGGAGGTCTATCTCACCGGCGAGGGGCTGCTTAACGGGCGGATTCCAAACGATCCGGAGTTGCCGCTACCGCTGGACAAGGTCCATCCGATCCATGAAATCGTCCGTATCGACTACTTCATTCCCGGTTGCCCGCCTTCGGGCGACGCGATCTGGAAGTTCCTGACCGACCTGCTGGCCGGCAGAACGCCGCATCTGGCGCATCCGATGCTGCATTTCGATTGAGTGTTTGTGGAAATCATTAACACCCACCACAGAGGCACAGAGACACAGAGAACTGCCACAGAGAAAAACAAAACATCTTTTTGCTTTTCTCTGTGTCGTTTTTCTCTGTGCCTCTGTGGTGAGTTTTTGACTTCTGCGTTGTTGAGAGAGAGCCATGAGCTTCGAACTGGAAACTGCCCCCGCTGACGCGACCAATCTTCGCCGTGTTGCGATCGACCCCGTGTCGCGCGTCGAAGGACACGGCAAGGTTACCTTGCTGCTTGATGAAAACGATGAGGTGCAGCAGGTGCGCCTGCATATCGTTGAATTCCGCGGCTTTGAAAAATTCATTCAGGGGCGCCCGTACTGGGAAGTGCCGGTGATGGTGCAGCGCCTGTGCGGCATTTGCCCGGTATCGCATCATCTGGCGGCGGCCAAGGCGCTGGATCATGTGGTTGGCGCGCCGCGTCTGACGCCCTCCGCCGAGAAACTGCGCCGCCTGATGCACTACGGCCAGATATTGCAGTCGCATGCGTTGCATTTCTTCCATCTGTCGTCGCCCGATCTGCTTTTTGGTTTCGAGAGCGAAGTCGGCAAGCGCAATATTGTCGGCGTTGCCGCGGCTTACCCCGAGGTGGCGAAGCAGGGCGTGCTGCTACGCAAGTTCGGTCAGGAAGTGATTCGCCTGACTGCCGGCAAGCGCGTGCATGGTACCGGCGCGATTCCGGGGGGCGTTAATCGTGCCTTGAGCCGCGAAGAGCGCGATGGCCTGCTGGCGGACATCTATCAGATCATCGGCTGGAGCCGCGAAGCGGTGCAGCTTGCCAAGCGTCTGCATACCGCCGACCCGGCGCTCTACGATGTGTTTGGCACCTTCCGCTCGAGCCTCATGTCGATCGTCGGTCCGGAAGGGGCGATGGATCTCTATAACGGCGATCTGCGTGTGCGTGATGCCGACGGCAAGATCATCGTCGACGGTTTCGACGTGCAGAACTACGGTGAACTGATCCACGAGGAGGTCAAGCCGTGGAGTTACATGAAGTTTCCATTTTTGGCAGCGCTTGGTCCGGAGGCCGGCTGGTACAAGGTCGGACCGCTGGCGCGCGTGCAAAACTGCAATTTCATACCGACGCCGCTGGCTGAAACCGAGCGTCGCGAGTTCGTCGATCACGGCAAGGGCAGTCTGGTCCATGCGCCGCTGGCCTACCATTGGGCGCGCATGATCGAGATGCTGCATGCGGCTGAAACGATCAAGGATTTGCTGCACGACGACGATCTTTCGGGTACGGAACTGACCGCTTCCGGCCCGCGCAAGCGCAAGGGCGTCGGCGTCATCGAGGCGCCCCGCGGCACCTTGATTCATCATTATCGCGTTGGCGACGACGATCTGGTGACGATGTGCAATCTGATCGTATCGACCACGCACAACAACCAGCCGATGAACGAGGCGGTGCGGCGTGTCGCCAAGCGTTACCTGAGTGGACGAAAACTGACGGAAGGCTTGCTCAATCACATTGAGGTGGCCATCCGGGCCTTCGATCCGTGCCTCTCCTGCGCAACCCATGCCCTCGGCAAGATGCCGCTGCAGGTCGAGTTGCAGGATGCAGCAGGGCAGGTGATTGGCCGGATCAGCAGTGCCTCCTGAGTTGTCGAAGGCGCCGGTTGTTGTCTTTGCCTGCGGCAATCCGAGTCGCGGGGACGACGCGCTCGGGCCAATGCTGCTGGATCGTCTGCAGGGCTGGCTTGATGCCCAAGGCTTGGCCGGGAGCTTCGAGTTGATCGGCGATTTTCAGTTGCAGATCGAGCATGCGCTTGATGTTGCCGGGCGAGGTCTGGCGTTGTTTATTGATGCCGGCCACGGGACGCCGGCACCGCTTGTTTTTCGTGAAGCATTCGCGATGGAGAGGGCGGGCCATAGCACGCATGCGCTGCCGCCTGAGTCAGTGCTGGCCGTTCTGCCGCGCATCAGCGGCGAAGTGCCGCCGGCGGCTTTCGTGCTGTGCGTGCGCGGTGAGGAATTCGAGCTCGGTGAGGGATTGAGCGAGGCCGCGAAGATTCATGCAGAGAAGGCTTTCGATCTGCTTCGGCAGCTTTGCCTGGACGCGACGGTGGACGTCTGGAGATCCGAGGCGTCAAGGCGTACTCAATAGCGCGTGCAACAAGCAAAGCACATCGCACCGGGTGTGCTTACTTTGAAGCCGGTTTATTGCTTGTCTTGAGCTTGCGGAAGATCGGACCCCAGGTCGGGTGCCCGGCTTCAGCAGGGCTCAGGTCGAAGCTTGCGTCGGCGTCAAGCGCCTTGCGGAATTCCTCGCGGCACAGTCGCTCGCGTCCGCTGACGCAGTGCATGAAGGCTAGGTATTTGTGCGCGCTGGCCTGCTCTTTTCGCGCTTCGAGACCCAGTGCAAGTGCGCCTTGCAACTGTCGGACAGCGAGCTTGTAGCTGCCGTTTTCGTAGCTGGCGATGCCGTAGATCAGTTCCTGTTGTGCCTTGTCGATCGGTGCCGGCGTGGCCGCCTTCTGGGCTTCTCCGGTTTCCTTCGGTTCGATGGTTTTTCTGGCCGGTGGCGTCTCCGCTTCCTTGACGCCGGTTGATACGCAGGCGCTGCACAAAAAAACCAGGACAAGCAGGCTCAAGGCCGGGCGCAAAAGTGATGTGCGATGAGAGGGCATCGGACGTGGACTCATTCGAATTTGTGTTTGATGCGGATCGTGGCGTCAGGCGCCAGGTCGACGTTTTGCCGGTAGGGGGCGAACGTAGCGTTGCGGATTTCAATGCGGTGTTTGCCTGCCGGCAGGCGAATTTCGGTGAGCGGCGGCGAGTTGCCGCTTTTTTTGCCGTCAATATGGATTTCGCCCCACGGCGCGATGGCCAGCCGGATACGACCCTCGACCGCGACGGGCGGCGCCTTGGCGGCCTGCGGCACGACTTCCGGCTCGGTGCGGGAGGGCTCAGTTTCCTTGATGCTGCTATCGGCTTTAGCGGCTGGCGGTGCTACCGGGACGGGTTGCGCTTGCGCTTGCGGTGGTACAGGACGCAGCAGCCAGCCGGTGAATAACGCCAGAGCCAGCAGCGGCGCGCCGTAGAGCAGGGCGCGCAGGTGTTTGTTCGGCGCTGTGCTGGGCGGCGCGGTGATGGCTTTTAACTGGACCGTGGCTGCGCCAGAATCGGTAGCGGTAGCAGCAGGTCTTGGCGCGGTGGGCAGAGCATTGTCGGCATGCTGTTTCTTCCTGGCCTGTCGAACGATGTGCCGATATTTGCGTAGGTGGGTCGCCATTTCGGTGGCGTTCTGGTAGCGCTTGTCCGGGTCCTTGGCCATGGCGCGGGCGACGATGCGGTCGAAACCGCGCGGCAGGCTCGGGTTGTAGGTCGTGGGCAGTGGCGGCGCGCCGTTCAGTACCTGATAGAGAATCGCGTGGAGATCGTCGCCAGTGAATGGCGGACGCCCGGTGAGCATTTCGTAGAGGACGGCGCCAAGCGAAAAAATATCTGAACGACCGTCGGCTTTTTGCCCGGTCACCTGTTCCGGCGACATGTATTTTGGCGAGCCGAAGGCGGTGCCGGCGATCGTGTGCGAGCCGCTGGGCAATAGCGCAATGCCGAAATCGGCGATTTTTACGGTGTCGTTGTCGAGCACCATGATGTTGGCCGGTTTGATGTCGCGATGCACGACGTCGTTGGCGTGAGCAAAAGCCAGCCCGTCGGCGATTTCGGCTGCGATCTCGGCGATCCGCTCGAGCGGCAGCACGACGCCGGAATCGAGAATGTCGCGTAGCGAGCGACCATCGAGAAACTCCATGGCGATGTAGGCCAGATCGTCGCTGCGACCGATGTCGTGAATGGTGACGATGTTGGGATGGTTGAGTCGGCCGGCGGATTTGGCTTCGCGGAAGAAGCGCTGTTCGAAAGCCTCGGCTTCGCTGCGCGAGAGACCGCTGCAACTCACCGTCTTGATCGCCACGGTACGCTCGATCAGCGGGTCGTGCGCACGGTAGACGGTGCCCATGGCGCCCTGGCCGAGGGGGCCGATGATCTTGTAGCGACCTAGTTGAGCAAGCGTCATGAGCGGCCGGGCGGGATGTGTAAGCGGGAAGCGTGCCGCGAGGGCAATGCCGGATAGTGAGTTGTCGGAAGGAGGCTGTCAAGAAAGCGGCGGGGCGATGTGCTATATTTCCCGACCCTTTGACTTGTTCATGGCTTCCGGTCGCTAATTTTGAGCAACGAATATCAACGCCTTGCGCTTGCCAGTCTGTCCGAATCCGGTCGGGTGCGGGCGCGCAACGAGGATGCGGTTGCCGTCGACCGCGAGTACGGCGTTGCCCTGGTTGCCGATGGCATGGGCGGACATCGTTCCGGCGAAGTAGCCAGCCGCATGGCGGTCGATATCGTTATCGAGCGTTTGCGCGCCAGCGTGCGGCAGTGCCGCGCCGGCACCCTGCAGTCGACGCCGCTGCAATTTGCCGAACAGATTGTTGTCGAGGCGAATCAGGCGATCCATAACGCTGCCAGCCTGCAGGCCGGCTGCAGCGGGATGGGCACGACACTGGCCCTGGCGATTTTTCATGAGCAGCGCGTGGCCTTGCTGCACGTTGGCGACTCGCGCATCTATCGCCTGCGCGACGGACGGCTTCAATTGCTCACGCGGGACGATTCCTTGTTGCACGATCAGGTCGAACTCGGGCTGATCGCTGCGGAAGACGCCAGTGATTCGCACAATCGCCACCTTGTAACCCAGGCGCTCGGCATCAGTGTCTGCGTGACGGTGCATCTGCGTGAAGAGGATCTGTGCAGCGGCGACGTGTTCCTGCTGTGCACCGATGGTTTGAGCGATCTCGTCGAAGAGAGCGATATCGAACTCGTGGTCGATTCGCTGAAAACAAATTTATCGCTGGCCGCCAGCCATTTGGTCCAGCTCGCCAACGATAACGGCGGTTACGACAATATTACGGTCGCGCTGGTTCGTGTGCTGGATGGGGATGGCGAGCCCGTGGTTGAACGGAAGGGCTGGCTGAGTCGCCTGCTCGGCTGGCTGGCGCGCTAGGAAGCGGAGAAAGAACCTTGGCCAAACTGATATTGACTCTGAACGGTTCGGTAATAAACCAGTACTTCATTGACAAGGCGTGCGTCAGCATCGGACGCGGCGCGGATAACGACATTGTCATTAATGATCCGGTGCTTAGCCGCGAGCATGCTCGTGTCGTCAGCGTTGGCAAGGATCAGATCGTCGAAGACTTGCAGAGCAGCAACGGCACCCTGGTCAACGGTACGCCGCTGGTGCGGCAAATTCTGCAGCATTGCGACGTCATCGAGCTGGGTTCGCACCAGCTGCGCTACATGAGCGCGCGCGTGGCGGCTGATGTCGAACTCGAGCGCACCATGATGATCCAGGCCTTGGCCCGTAAGGGCGCGCCTGTGGAGGGAGCTCCCGTTGTTACCGTGCCGGTCGTGCGCGCCGCCAGAGTCCGGCTCCCGGAGGGTTGCGTCAAGGTGCTGGCCGGCGAGGGCCGGCATGCCATCGGCGAAACCGTTCGTCTTGATCGCGTGGTGGCTACCTTCGGCTCGCCCGGCGAACAACTTCTCGTCATTGCCCGGCGTCCGCAGGGCTTTGTCCTCACGCATGTTGAAGGCGCGCAGCAAACCCGCGTGAATCAGCAATCGACAGGTTCTGCGCCGCATACCCTGTGCGATGGCGATTTGATCGAAGCGGCCGGTTACCGGCTGGAGTTCCGGCTTGACCAGCCCATAGGCAAGACGGATGTCGAGTAGCGCGCGTTTTCTCCGCGCCTGAAAAGAATCTTCCGAATTTGCGGACATCGGAGTCAATGAAGATGGTGCGTTTGTTCCTTAAAACCTATTGTACGGCGGCTATGGCCGCCGTCTTTTTATGCCTGCCGGCAGCTCAGGCGGCGGATGTTTCTTTTCTCCCGCCGGTGGATCTTTCGGCATCGGTGTTGCCGCCGGTAATCGATGCGCAAGCCGGTTTTGAGTCCCTGTCTGCCTTGCCGGGCGAGGCGCGGACAATGGCCGGGGGGCGGATCATTGCGCTCGACGTCGATTTGGCGAACAGCCCCGGGTTCAGCGCCGAGGTCGTCGATGGCCATCTGCAGCTGCGCTATCGCATGGCCTTCAATAACATCGCCGAAGGCTGGAGCTGGCAACCGCTGGCCGACCCGCAGAGCGAGGATTATTACCGCGCCAAGTTTCTGCCGCTGAAGTCAGTGCTGGCAGAGCGCGGCGAGTACGATCAGGCGGACAAGATTGGCGAGACGCAGCGCATGAAAGTGACGTGGCGCTATGATTACTTTGCGGCTTTCGACAATCTTTACGATTTTTACCCGCGCACAGTCGATGACGATTCGGGTTTTTCTGTCGTCCTGCCGGCGCCGGCCGCCGGACAGGATTTGCCTCCGGTGCGCATGCTGGCCATGCTGCGCCTGCTTGACCCCGTGGTCGCTGAGAGCACAACCTTCTGGAAGGCGACCCATGCGCAGCCGACCGATTTCACACTGAAAAAACGTTATCTGGTCGGCCAACTGGTCGAGGTGTGGTTCTGCGATTCAGCCAGCGGTCAAGTGCTGGCGAGACTCAAGGCGCGCGCAGCGCCCTAAGGGGCATGGCGATTCGAGCGGCAAGCCTGGCGACTCAACGGTAAACCAGCACCGGAATCTTCGAGTGCGTGAGCACCTTGTTGGTCTCGCTGCCGAGCAGGAAGCCGCTGAAACCACGGCGCCCGTGCGATGCCATGAAGATCAGATCGCAGCCGGATTGCGTCGCGGCGCTAATGATCGCCTCGTAGGGAATGTCGCTGGTCAGCGACAGTTTCCCGCACGCTACGCCAGCTTCCTGGCAAAGCTTTTCGACAAAGCCGAGGTTCTGTTGCGCCTGCTGTTCAGCCAGTTCGGCAAATTTCTCCGGCGTTGTCGGGTCGATCAAGGCGCCTTCACCATAATAGGTCACCGGATATTCCGGCTTGGCAAAGAAGGCTGTAATACGGGCACCGGCTTCCTTGGCGAAAGAAACAGCCCGTCGCGCGGTTTCCTGCGATAGTTCGGAGCCATCGGTGGGGACGAGGATGTGCTTGAACATGGCAATTCCTTTCATTTTTGATCGGTTCAGTATAAAAATCGAATCTCTTATGAATATTAACCGAAGTCAATATGCTCATGCGCCGTTCGGCTTAAACTTAGCCACATGAACATCGGTTTTTTCGGTGCATGCTGATCCGGCTCATTGCATTTCGCAAGCTGCCGTAGCATGCAGTCGTTGTGCATGGCGCGGTTGGTGTAATCTGTTTTTGCGGATGTCGTGCATCTGCGCCTTGGCTGGTCTACTGTAGAGCTGTCAGCCTGCAAAGAGTTTATCGTCCTGTGATATAAGTAAAACCTGATGTACATTTTTTGATGGAGAGAGTCATGTCTAGCAATGGTTCTTCAGCGAGGCAGCACGCCGGTATTGATCTGACAGGCGCTAGTGCGGTCGAGGGCATGATGACCTCAGTCCAGCAGCGCATGGATCCTTTCGGCATGATGACCTCGATGCTCAACGCGCAGGTGGCGTGGCTGATGCATCCGCAAGAGATGTCGCGGGCGATCAGCGCGATGTCGGGCGATGCGCTGGCGCTACAGATGCATCTCATGCGTCGCGCCATGGGTGTGCCGAGCGAGGATGTCGTCAGGCCGCAGGTGGATGACGCACGCTTTGCTGATCCGGTGTGGAGTGAAGCGCCGACTTGGGACATCATCAAGGAGTCCTACCTGGCGTTCACTCACCGGATCGAAGACATGCTCTTCGAAACCCCTGGCCTGTCCGAACAGGAGCGCAGGCGAGCTGCTTTCTGGGTGCGGCAGGGGCTTAACGCGATGGCGCCGAACAATTTCTTTTTCACCAACCCGGTGGCCATGCGCAAGTTTGTTGAAAGCCATGGCGAGAGTCTGAAAGAAGGCATCAAGCACCTGATGCGCGATGCCAAGGCGAAGAATATTCGCATGGTCGAGGCGGATGCTTTTACGGTCGGTGGCGATCTGGCAACAACGCCCGGTCGCGTGGTTTTCCGCAACCGCTTGGTCGAGTTGATCCATTACACGCCGACTACCGCCAAGGTGCATAAAACGCCGATCGTCATCATCACGCCGTGGATCAACAAGTTCTACATTCTTGACCTGACGCCCAAGAAGAGCATGGTCAAGTATCTTACCGATCAGGGCTACAGTGTTTTCATCACGAGCTGGAAGAATCCGACGACCGATATGGCCAGCGTCAGCTTTGATGACTATCTGCTTGAAGGTGTCGATCAGGTAGTCGGTGCCGTATGCAAGTTGTGCAAGGTGCCGCAGGTTCATCTGACCGGCTACTGTATCGGCGGTACGCTGGTCACCACCTATATGGCGTGGGCGACTCGTCACTACGGCGAGAAAAAAATTCCGGTGGCGCACTGGACCTTGTTCACCACGCTGATCGATTTTTCCAAGCCGGGCGATATCGATGTCTTCATCGATGAAGGTGCCATTCGCGCGCTTGAGGAGAAAATGGCGAAAACCGGCTACCTTGCCGGCGACGACATGGCATCGAGCTTCCGCCTGTTGCGTTCGAACAGTCTGGTCTGGCACTACTACGAGAAGAGCTATCTGTTCGGTGAGCCGCTACCGGCTTTCGATGTGCTGTTCTGGAATATGGATACGACCCGCATGCCGGCGGCCATGCACTCGTTCTATCTGCGTCAGATGTACCTGCACAACAACCTGGTGAAGCGCGATGCGGTGACTATTGCCGGCCAGTCGATCGACCTCGACTGCATCATGCAGCCGCTCTATGCGGTGAGCGCCGAAGATGATCACATCGTTCCGTGGCGGCAGTCCTACCGTGTTCGCAAGCACGTTAATGTCAAGGCACCCGTACGTTTTGTTCTGTCGACTTCGGGGCACATCCTTGGTGTGGTCAATCCGGTGATCAATCCGCCGAAACGCAGTTTCTGGGTGGGTGACCCCGAGCGCAACGAGCATTTTGAGCACTGGTTTGCGCGTGCCGAGAAGAAGCCCGGTTCGTGGTGGGAGGACTGGCTGGCCTGGCTGTCGCCGCAGAGCGGACCAATGGTTGCGCCGCCTGACGTGCAGGCCAAAACCTATCCGGATCTTGGCGCGGCGCCCGGGACTTACGTTTTCGAGAAATAACTGATTTTTACTTGTGCGGACGGGCGGATGTGCACCTCCGCCCGGTTGTTTGCTAGAGTGACATGCTGTTTGTGGTCGCACGATCCTGTCGTCGGCTCATTCAAGCGGATTCAGATTAATTCAGGCTAAATCAAGGTGGTGTTCGCATGACGGATCAATTGCCTGTCACTCTCAGGAGCGAGCCCAAAGGCGCTGCGCTTGACCTCCTGCACATCGTGCGGATCAACGAGGAGATCAAGGCCATTGTGGCCGTTGCCTTCAAGATCAATATCATGGCCTTGAATGCGATTTTTCTCGCGAAACGTGCGGGCACTGCCGCCCGCGGATTCGGCGTGCTCTCCAACGAACTGCGAAGTTTCTCAAGTCAGTTGCGCGAAACCATGCTGGCGCTCAACGGGTTGATTCATGGCTCGGTGGGTGAGGTCTCGGTTTTGTTGCAGGACTCACGCTACAACGGCGTGCTCAAGTCTGCGGTGTCCATTGTGCCGTTGAACAGCCGTTTGTCGGCGGTCATGGCGCGCCGGGATCAGCGCACGGTCGAGTACCGCGGCAGGCTGTCCAAGGTTCGGCGCGCTCTGCGCTCTTCGGTCGACGATGCCTGTCGCCTGGTTGAGTTGGGTGGCGTGCTGGCCAAATCGGCGAAAATCGAGGCGGCTTATGGCGCCGGCTTTTCTGCCTCCCTGGCACAGGTGTCCGGGGAGTTTGATGGGGTTGTCGAGGAAATTCGCGTATCGCTCGATACGCTGCGCAGATCGAACTTCTTCAAGGGTTGATAATGAAAAAAACGGAAATAATCTACCAAAATGGCGATCACAAATGGATCGCCATCGTACGCGATCCGGCCAAGCCGGATTTCCTGATCGACACCAATGAATATCTGGTGACGCACGGGGGGCAGGGGATGCTGCTCGATCCGGGCGGTCTGGAGATATTTCCGGCTGTTTTTTCGGCGCTGGCCACCGAGTTCGACCCTTCGGCGATTACCGGAATCTTTGCTTCGCATCAGGATCCTGATGTCATATCTTCTCTGGCCTTGTGGCTCGAGTTCAACCCTGAAATGCGCTGCCATCTCAGCTGGATGTGGAGCAGCTTCATCCCGCATTTTGGCGGTACTGCGGCGACCTTTTCCCCCATTCCCGACGAGGGGATGACGATTTTACTTGCCGGCCTGCCGCTACAGGCGGTCCCGGCGCATTACCTGCACTCTTCCGGTAATTTCAATTTGTATGATCGCAGCGCGAAAATTCTTTTTTCGGGAGATGTTGGCGCGGCATTGCTGCCAGCCGAACAGCAGGGCCTGTTCGTTGAAGATTTCAGCACCCACATTCGCCATGCCGAGGGCTTTCATCGGCGCTGGATGGGGTCGAATGAAGCCAAACGTCAGTGGTGCGAACGCGTGTCTCAGCTCAATATTGACATGCTTTGTCCACAGCATGGCGCAATCTATCGTGGTGAGGACGTGCAACGCTTCATCAACTGGTTTGGCAGTCTTCAGGTTGGTTTGCTGCGTACCTGAGAATTGACGTTTCAACGTCGCATCGCTCATTCTTGATGTCGGTCAATGTTCGCTGGACTTGATTCCATCTATAGTTTGGCCTCCGCCAGAGTGAGACATCGAACAATGAATAACATCAGCGATTTCATGGCCGGCGATCATCGCCGGTGCGACGATATTTTTGTCGACGTTGAACAGGCTGTGGCAAGCGGCGAGTGGGAGCGCGCTGTGGCCGGGTATGCACAATTCCAGAGCGCCGTTCTGCAACATTTTTCCGCTGAAGAAACGCTGCTGTTCCCCGCCTTCGAGCAGAAGACAGGTATGAGCATGGGGCCGACGCAGGTGATGCGCGGCGAGCATGAGCAGATGCGCGAACTGATGGACGCGGCACGCGCTGCACTGGTCGCGAAGGACGCCGACGATTATTCAGGAAACGCTGAAACCCTGCTGATCATGATGCAGCAGCACAACATGAAGGAAGAGAACGTCCTTTACCCGATGTGCGACCAGCACCTTGTCGATCAGGTCGACGCGCTGCTTCCCCAGTTACAGCACGCAATACAGAAATAACCGGAACAGCCGTCATGACGCGAGCGAAAGCCGATAAAGTCATCGATGCCCGCGGTCTGGAGCCGCCGGAGCCTTTTGTGCTGACCATGGAGGCGCTGGACAGCATCGGGCCTGACGAGAAACTGTTGCTTATTCTCATGCGCGAACCACATCCGCTTTACCGGGCCCTGAAAATCAATGGCTTCTCGCATCAGGCCGAGCGTACGGTCGATGGCGAGGTCGAAATTCTGATCTGGCGTAACCCCCAGTAATGCAGGGTTTGCTGTCGTTCGAACAGGCGCCGCCGATCAGCGCGCCCTTGCGCTTTTTCGTGACGGCGCCGGTGTTCGCCATCCTCGCCGGCTTGCTTCTTTTATGGAGCGGACCGGATCTGTTTGCCTCGCGCTGGACGCCAGCCACCCTGGCGCTAACTCACCTGATTACCGCCGGTTTCATGCTGCAAGCGATGCTTGGCGCGATGCTGCAATTGCTGCCGGTGATGGCCGGGGCGAACATGGCGCGTCCGCTTCTGGTGGCCAGTATCGTTCATGCCGCCATTACGCCGGGCACGCTCCTGCTGGTGGCGGCATTTCTGACTTACCGGCCTTTGCTGTTCGGGCTGGCGGTGGGTTTTCTCGGGGTCGGCGTCACGGTTTTTATTGCCGCCGCTGCGCATGCCTTGCATTGCGTTGAATCGCCCAGCCCGATCATTCGCGGGCTGAAGCTGGCGTTGCTTGGGCTGGGGGTGACTGTCAGCCTTGGCCTGTTGCTTGCTACCTCGCTGGGCTGGTCGCTGGGCTTGCCACTTGTCCAGCTTGCCAATATTCATTTGAGCTGGGGTTTCGTGGCGTGGGGTTGCGCCATGCTCGCTGCGGTTGGGGCCGTGGCGGTGCCGATGTTCCAGCTGACGCCGGATTACCCCGGCTGGTTCGGACGCGGTTTTTCGTTCGCCGCGCTGGGTTTCATGTGTTTGTGGACGTTTGCCGATCTGGCCGGTTGGGCCGGCTTGTCGACGCTGCTCGCCGTGATGGTGGTGCTGACTGCCGCGACGTTTGCTGTGCTTACCTTGAACATTCAGCGCCAAAGCAGGCGCCCCAAGCTCGATGTTGTGCAGGTTTATTGGCGCGGGGCGATGCTCAGCACACTGGCGGCCTGCGCTTTATGGCTCGCGGCCCGCAGCATTCCGGCGCTGGAGGACTGGTCGGGCTGGCCTTTTCTGTTTGGCGTGCTGCTGTTGTTTGGCGGGTTCATGTCGGTGATTGTCGGCATGCTCTACAAGATATCGCCTTTTCTTGTCTGGCTGCATCTGCAAAATCTTGGCCGCGGTCGTGTTGTCGCGCCGAACATGAAAAAAGTGCTGGCCGAGACGGACATGGAGTGGCAGATGTTTGCGCACTTTACG
This sequence comes from uncultured Pseudomonadota bacterium, assembly GCA_903939665.1. GTDB lineage: Bacteria > Pseudomonadota > Gammaproteobacteria > Burkholderiales > Rhodocyclaceae > CAJBIL01. The sequence goes on from CAJAHZ010000206.1 coordinate 13,645, forward strand.
GCGTTTGCCCTGCTGCTGCTGGCGGTATTCTGGCCGGCATGGTTTGTCTATCCGGCGGGCCTTGCGCTGGTCGTCGCCAATGGCTGGTTGCTGCGCAATCTGCTATCGGCAGTGGGCGTTTATCGCGCGCATCTGATCAAGATCGAGAGCGCGGCTCCCGGTCAATCCGAGCGGCGGTAGTTCTCATGTCGTTCAACCCGGTTTTCTTTTCCGCCCCGCATCGCGTGATGTTCGCTGCCGGCGCGGTGCAGAGTCTACTGACGATCATGCTCTGGAGCGTTGATCTGGGGGCGCGCTATGCGGGGTTTTACGCCCCGCCGGCATGGCCTCTGCCGCCAGTCTGGCTGCACTCGTTGCTGATGATCTACGGCCTGTTTTCCTTCTTTGTCTTCGGTTTTCTGATGACCGCGCTGCCCAAATGGGTCGGTGCGTCGGCACTCTCTCCGCGTCAATACCTGCCGTCTTTCCTGCTCCTGGTCGCCGGCTGGAGCGCTTTCTATGCAGCGCTGATCGTGCCGGTGCCGATTGCGTTTTCACTGCTGCCGATTGCCGCTGGCTGGGCTTGGGGGGTGTGGACGCTGGTGCAGGTTGCGCGTACGGGTAGCAATACGGCGAAGCATCACGCCTGGGCGGTACTCGCCGCGCTCGGGGCCGGTGTTCCAGGTATTCTTGTTTTTGCTATTGGCATCGGTCTTGGCGAGGCTGCTTGGGTGCGCGCGGCGATTGAGATCGGCGTTTGGTGCTCGGTAATGCCCGTTTTTCTGATCGTCAGTCATCGTATGCTGCCATTCTTTTCGAGCACGGTGATTCCGCGGTACACGATTTATCGCTCGATGCCGGTCCTCTGGATCCTGCTGGCTTGCTTCGCCGCGCACGCACTGGGCAGCATTCTTGATCTGCGCAGTTTTTTCTGGCCGGTCGATGCGCTGGCGGCTGGGCTGGCTTTCTTCCTGAGCTGGAAGTGGCAGGTGCACCGCAGCTTCCAGGTGCCTTTGCTGGCGATGCACCATGTCGCGACCGTCTGGCTTGGCGTCGGCTTGGCCATGTATGCCCTGCAGGGGGCGTTGACTGTTGCCGGAATCGCCTGGGGCGGTCTGGCGCCCTTGCATGCGCTGACCATTGGCTATTTCGCTTCGATGCTGCTCGGCATGGCAACGCGCGTGACGCTTGGCCATTCAGGGCGTGCGGTTGGCGCTGACCGCTGGACATGGTGCCTCTTCTGGGGGCTTCAGGGGGTAGTGGTCTTGCGTCTGGCTGGCGAATTTTTGCTCTGGAGCGGCCCCGGGAATCTTGTCTGGCTCGCTTCGCTGGGCTGGTTGCTGGTGTTTGGTCTGTGGTGCGGCAGTCATCTGCCGTTTTATCTGAAGCCACGTCCGGACGGGCAGCCCGGGTGATCTACGCGGTGCTCAAGCATCTGCATGTCAGTTGCGTCGCGCTGAGCGGGGCAGGGTTCCTTTTGCGTGCCTGGTGGATGCTGCATGATTCGTCGCAGTTGCAGCAACGCTGGGTGAAGGTCGCGCCGCATGTGATTGATACGCTCCTGCTGGGCAGCGCGATCAGCATGGCCGTGCTTAGCGCCCAGTATCCGTTCGCGCTGGATTGGCTGACCGCCAAGATGGGCGGCCTGCTGACCTATATTCTGTGCGGTACGATGGCGCTCAAGCGGGGGCGGACCAAGAGGCAGCGCGCCGTTTTTCTTTTTGTTGCCGTGATGGCCTTCGCTTACATCGTATCGGTCGCGCTGACGCGTAATCCGCGCGGCTGGCTGATCTGGCTCTTTTGAGTCGAGGCGCTATTCGCGCTCATGCGTCATCAGTTTCTTCAGCCCTTGTGTGTCCAGAATGCGGACGTGCTTCTGCTGGACGGTGATCAGCCCATCTTCATGGAAGCGTGAGAAAGCGCGGCTGACTGTTTCGAGCTTGAGGCCGAGATAGCTGCCGATCTCCTCACGCGTCATGCGCAGGTTGAATTCGGCCGGCGAGTAACCGCGCGCCGTGAAGCGCTGCGAGAGGTTGAGCAGGAAGGCGGCGAGTCGTTCTTCGGCGCGCATCATGCCGAGTAGCATCATGACCCCGTGGTCACGCACGATCTCGCGGCTCATGACCTTGTGGAAATGGTGCTGCAAGGTGTGAATCTCGCGCGACAGACCTTCCAGGTGAGTGAAGGGGATGGTACATATTTCGCTGTCTTCGAGCGCGACGGCATTGCAGGTGTGAACTTCGCTGCTGATGCCGTCGAGGCCGAGCAACTCGCCTGTCATCTGGAATCCGGTGACCTGATCGCGTCCGTCTTCAACGAGCACATCCGTCTTGAAAAAACCGCTGCGAATGGCGTAGATCGCGTCAAACGGCTGACCGGATCGGTACAGGTGCTCGCCGCGTTTGAGACGCTTGCGTGCCGAAACGAGCTCGTCGAGCTTGGCTAACTCGTGATCGTTCAGCCCTAGAGGCAGGCAGAGCTCACGCAGGTTGCAGTTCGAGCAGGCGGTTTTGACTAGCTCAAGCGGAAATTTGGCGATCGTGCTGCGCGGGGGCATTGTGTTCCTTTACCTAAGCAAAGCAGTCGTGGCGTTTGATCCACGTCAACGTGAATTGTTCGTGCAGGCCGGATAATCCGCGCATTCACAGTGTTTTATTTATATGAACTCAGCCGAAGCAAGCATCGTTTTTGATCCGCAGATAATCCGTCGCTTCGATGTCAACGGTCCCCGTTATACCTCGTATCCGACGGCTGACCGTTTCGTCGAGGCTTTCGATTCCGATGCGTACAAGCTCTGGCTTGGAAAGCGCAACATCGGCGCGATCAGCAGACAGCTTTCATTATACTTCCACATCCCTTTCTGTAACACGATCTGCTATTACTGCGCGTGTAACAAAATCATCACAAAAGATCACGGTCGTTCGGCCAAGTATCTGAAATATCTGGCTAAAGAACTGGCGCTGCAGAGCAGTTACCTGGAAGGCGGCGATCATGAAGTCGCGCAGCTGCACTGGGGCGGCGGTACGCCGACCTTCCTGTCGCACGACGAGATGCGCCAGTTGATGGCGGCAACACGCAAGCACTTCAGGCTGATCGAAGATGGAGAATATTCGATTGAGGTCGATCCGCGCAAGGTCGATCGGGCGACCGTCGAGCTGCTGGGCGAACTTGGTTTCAACCGTATGAGCGTTGGCGTGCAGGATTTTGATGAGCGCGTGCAGCAGGCCGTCAATCGTATCCAGAGTGAGGAAGAAACCTTTGGTGTGATCAATGCAGCGCGTGCTAACGGCTTCAAGTCGATCAGCGTTGATCTGATCTACGGTTTGCCGAAGCAGACGGTGATCGGCTTCAACCGCACCCTGGATCGTGTGATTTCAGCCAGCCCGGATCGGCTTTCGATATACAACTATGCGCATTTGCCGAGCCTGTTCAAGCCGCAGCGACGCATCCTCGAATCGGACATGCCAAGCGCCGACACGCGTCTGCAGATTCTCTCACTGGCCATTCGCAAACTGACCGATGCCGGTTACGTTTATATCGGCATGGACCACTTTGCCAAGCCCGACGATGAGCTTGCCATTGCGCAGCGTCAGGGCCGTTTGCATCGCAACTTTCAGGGCTACTCGACGCACGCCGACTGCGATCTGCTGGCTTTCGGCATCTCGTCGATCGGCAAGGTGGGCCCCACCTACAGCCAGAATGTGAAGACGCTCGACGAGTATTACGACCGTCTCGACAATGACATTCTGCCGGTTTATCGCGGCATTGAGCTGAATGCTGACGACATTCTTCGGCGGGCAATCATCCAGGCGCTGATGTGCCATTTCGAACTATCGCTCGAATCGATTGAAATCGCCCACCTGATCAACTTCAAGGAGTACTTTGCAGTTGAGCTTGCCGATCTGAAAGAGATGGAACAGGGGGGGCTGGTGCGCATTGACGACAATTGGATCACCGTCCTGCCGGCCGGCCGGATGCTGGTGCGTGCGATTTCGATGATCTTCGACAAATATCTGCGGGCCGACCGGCAACGCACGCGCTATTCAAAAGTCATCTGAGGCGCTGATACGAGGCGCGCAAGCGGCAAGGGCTTACGCCGTGTGTCATAGAATCGAGTTTTTCCTTCACCTTGCTGACGGCTCATGCCTGAATTTTCGGCTTCCGCTTATCTTTCTCTGCTCCTGATCGGCCTGCTGGGCGGCACGCACTGCATCGGCATGTGTGGCGGCATTGTCGGTGCGCTCTCCTTGGGTGGTCCGCCGCGATTGGTGTTGCATCTGGCCTATAACGCCGGACGGATTGCCAGTTATGCGGCGGCTGGCGCTCTGGCTGGTGCGCTCGGTGGCTTGAGCCTGATGCTGTCCGGGCAACTGCCGTTGCGCATCGCGCTCTATGTGCTGGCCAACCTGATGCTGGTTGCCCTCGGCTTCTATCTGATGGGCTTTACCCGCACGCTGGCCTTGATCGAGCGGCTCGGGCAAAAATTATGGCGACACCTGCAACCGCTGAGCCGCCGATATCTGCCGGCGCGTACGGTGGCGCAAGCCTTCCCGCTTGGTTTGCTGTGGGGCTGGTTGCCCTGCGGACTGGTTTATAGCGCGCTCGCGACGGCGCTGACCAGCGGTTCGGCGCTGCAGGGTGCAGGCCTGATGCTGGCTTTTGGTATCGGTACGCTGCCCAACCTGCTGTTGGCCGGCCTGCTGGCCGCCCGCCTCAAGGGGTATGCGGGCAAACCGGCAGTTCGTCTTGCTGCCGGCCTGCTTGTTCTCGGATTTGGCGTATGGGGCCTGTCTGGCGCGTTCCGGCTGGCTGTGCAGGTTTAGCCCCGGCAAAGCACGCCAAACCGCTCAGCACCTTGTTCAGCGGCGGAAGCCACCCTCGGCCAGCACGAACCATTGCGGGTTCAAGCCGGCGAGCGGTTCGCGCAACTTGTCGAGTTGGGCTGCCGGGCCGTGCACTTCAAGACGCGTGATTTTGGCGATGCTCAG
>CAJAHZ010000207.1 GCA_903939665.1 uncultured Pseudomonadota bacterium
CCCTCGCCGGTCGCGATCTCATCAAAGATGCGCGCTATGTTCTTTACCGGCCGGACGATCAAATGACGCAAATAAAGAATCTGGAGAATATTCCATGTCAAGGCAACAACAGTCAGCGCGAGCATCCAGATCAAGCCCTGATCAAAAGCCGTCGAGATTATGCGTATTGCCTCGGCGTTGGCACCCGAACGACTCAGCGTTTCAAGAACCGAAGTCTTTTCGTAGAGATACACGCAGAGGTAGACAACATCGATGAGAAACAGGAAGAGGAAACTCAGCAATTTTTTGGTGAGTGTGTTCCAGATGGTCTTCTCCGACCATTCGTAGAACTTCCAAAAAGCGTTCATATGTTCTCCAGAGGACACCAATGCAAACGAGGATGATTGTAGCAATCTGCAGAGCGCAGCGCTTTATTTATTGCAGGAAACACGAAAACCTGTGCCGCCGGTCGAAAACAACTGCCTGAGGACAGCCACATCATTGCCGCGCGATCAATCGATCGATCTGGGGATGCTGCAGTCAATCCTTGCGCCATCCAGAGGCCAGCCTATATTTCACAGACGCACACAACGTTTCGCATTGTGAAATCATAATTTTAAACCAATGATTTTTAGATACAAAATAATCTCTTATGTCTTATATAAGACTATTGCTGTCCGGACAAAATCTCTCTATACTTCGCCTTGTCGACTGCGCCGAAAGCCGCTGCAAAACCAACTTTCGGGCAGCGTAATTTCCCATCACACTTCGTGATTTTTTTGTGAGGACAAACATGAGCACTCGTGAACAGCAAATCGCCGCCCTGGAAAAAGACTGGGCCACCAATCCCCGCTGGAAGGGCATCAAGCGTCCGTATTCTGCGGCTGACATCGTCCGTCTGCGCGGCTCCGTGCCGATTGAATACACCCTCGCGCGTCGCGGTGCCGAGAAGCTGTGGGACCTCGTCAATAACGAACCCTACGTCAACTGCCTTGGCGCACTGACCGGCGGTCAAGCCATGCAGCAGGTCAAGGCTGGCGTCAAGGCCATCTATCTGTCGGGCTGGCAGGTTGCTGCCGACAACAACGAATACTCCGCAATGTACCCAGACCAGTCGCTGTATCCGGTTGACTCGGTGCCGAAGGTTGTTGAGCGCATCAACAATGCCTTCACCCGTGCTGATGAAATCCAGTGGTCGAAGGGTGCAGCGCCTGGCGACAAGGGTTACATCGACTACTTCGCACCGATCGTGGCCGACGCTGAAGCCGGTTTTGGCGGCGTGCTGAACGCTTTCGAACTGATGAAGGCGATGATCCGCGCCGGCGCCGGTGGCGTGCATTGGGAAGATCAGCTCGCGTCCGTCAAGAAGTGCGGCCATATGGGCGGCAAGGTGCTGGTACCGACCGCTGAAGCCATCCAGAAGCTGGTTGCAGCCCGTATGGCGGCTGACGTCTGCGGCGTGCCGACCCTGGTGATCGCCCGTACCGATGCAGAGGCAGCCGATCTGCTGACCTCCGACTACGACCCGAATGACAAGCCTTTCCTGACTGGCGAACGCACGCCAGAAGGCTTCTACAAGACCAAGAAGGGGCTGGACCAGGCTATCTCGCGCGCTGTTGCCTACGCCGAGTACGCCGATCTGGTGTGGTGCGAAACCGGCACGCCGGATCTGGCCTACGCCAAGCGCTTCGCCGATGCCGTGCATGCCAAGTTCCCGGGCAAGATGCTGGC
>CAJAHZ010000208.1 GCA_903939665.1 uncultured Pseudomonadota bacterium
CCGTAGAAGACCTGCGTCCCATCGTGGAAGCCGTCATTTCTTCTATTCCAGAGTCGACTGATCGGGTGCTGATCAATGCGCCTGATCGTGTTGCTCTAGTCAATGTGGATAAACAGAAAATTCATCAGGTGTTGAGCAATCTGCTAAGCAACGCCTTGAAATTTTCGCCACCCGACGAATCGGTCACCATCTCGATGCGCCTCACTGCAGACGAAAAACTACCGCGGATCAGCGTTGCCATCGAGGATCGCGGTATCGGCATGAGTGCGGAACAGATGGTTCGCTTCGGTGAGCGCTTCTGGCGCGCTGATCCTTCGGGCGTTATTCCGGGGACGGGACTTGGCGTCTCTTTGGTCAAGGAAATAATTCAATTGCATGGTGGTTCGCTCGAGGTGAGCAGCGAGTTTGGGAAGGGTAGCTGCATCACATTTTACTTGCCGCTTGCTGCACATGGCGAAGTGGCGTTGGCGGCACCGGTGCAAGGAGAATGAAATGAATCAAGGGTGTATAACTGCGACTGAAGCCACGCTGTCGGCAGCCCAACTTTTGGAGAGCAAGCCGCATTGGGTAGTAGCAGCGAATCATTTGGATGTGGTCAATTCGGCTTGCCAGCAACTGTATCGGGTGCTTGATGATTTTGCGCTGGTTTGCCGTGAACGCCAACAGGCTGTCGCTGCCCTTGGTGCCGCACGCCACGAACCTCTGTGGCGCCTGGCCCTCGGTGTGGGTTGTCGCAATAAGGCTTCCCCTGCACGCGTACTGCTGGTCGGCGTGTACGCGGCCTTGCTGGCTGATGCACTGGGTTGGTCGGTGACCGATTGCAATGCGTTACAGCAGGCGGCGCCTTTGTGTGATGTCGGCATGCTCGGCATGCTGGACGAACTGGCGCCGATGGCGCGTGTATTCTCAGCCGATGAACGGGCGCTGCTGCATACGCACCCGATGATTGGTGCCGAGATGCTGGGCAGTGGGTTGATCCCCGAGTTACGGCTGGCTGCCGAAGTAGCGCTCAGCCACCATGAGCAATTTGATGGCAAGGGCTATCCGGCCGCCTTGCAGGGTCAGCAGATTCCCTTGTCTGGGCGAATCGCAGCCGTTGCCGTGTATTTCGCCGGATTGACGAGCGAAAAAGATTATCGAACTGCCTTGCCCGATGATCTTGTTTTTGATCTGGCGGCGGCGGAGGCGGGGGCACGCTTTGATCCGCAAGTGATTGATGCCCTGCTGCATCTGAGTGATGTGCTGGTCTTTGTCCGCAGTGCCGTTGATCAATTGTCCATTACGCTGGCTGCGCCTGCGCCTGATCGGGACTTATGGCTGCAGTTAAAGCAATCCTTTCTAACTGACAGCGTCGGTCAGGGAAAGTCTGCACAACTTGCCTTGGGGAGCCATTCATGGAAATAGTCGAGGAACGAACGCTTGAAACGCCGCCTGATCTGGCAAGCATTGATTTAGGTGCCAGTTATCAGCAATTGTTTCGCGTCGTCGATGACCTGAAAGTGGTTGTCCATCAGCGTAACGAAGCGCAACATGAAATGGCCGAAGGCTATTTCGAGACGATGTATCTCCTCGCGCTGGCTGCCGATTACCGTGCGGGTCGCAATGAATCCCGTTTACTGCGCATTGGCTCTACTGCAGAGATTTTGGCTCGTGCTGCCGGCCAGTCTGACGATTATTGCTCGGAAATCAGGCGGGCGTCGCCTTTGCACGACATTGGGATGGTCGCTATTCCCGATGCCCTCTTGCGTAAAAAATCCGAGCTCACGGACGAAGAGTGGGTGCTCTGGAAAAACCATACTGAGGTTGGTGCGCGAATGCTCGGCACCGTTGATACCCCGGTCTTGAAACTGGCAGCGGAGATCGCACTGGCGCACCACGAAAATTTTCAGGGTCATGGTTATCCTGCGGGGCTGGTTGGCGAGCAGATTCCCCTGTCCGGTCGTATTGTCGCGCTGGCCGAGTATTTTGAGACTTATGCCGATGAGTTTTCTCGGCTGCGAGAGATTATGCCTCCCGGTGTCGTTCTTGCTTCGATTCGTGAGCGAAGTGGCCGCCGTTTCGACCCGTCCTTGGTCGACTTGTTTTTTTCGCATCTGCAAACCATTTGCGATGCGCGTAATGCCCTTGAACTCAATGCAGATAGTTTGCAGGCGCTGGTCTCGAATATTCGGCCGCATGGCGTCTAGGGTGGGAAGTGTTGTTGCAGCGGTCCGGATCAAATCGCAGTATTACGGAGCATGACCATGGAGTGCAAAAATACAGTCTGGTCGGAGTTCGTCGAAGTGGGTTTGCCGGTCATTGACATGCAACACAAGCGATTGTTTGACTTGGCGGCATCCTTTCGTGGCCAAGGCGATCAGATCCGGGTTATGAAAACCCTGGTAGCGCTTTGTGACTATGCCAATACCCATCTGCGCGAGGAGGAAGTCATGCTGCGATCGATTGACTATCCCGCTTTGGCGGAACACAAACAACAGCATGCGCATTTTCGCCAGATGTTGCGTGAGTTGCTTGAAGACTCGCGCAAGATAACGCTTGATCAGATTGCCGAGCGGGTTGAGGTGTTGATCAACGGCTGGTTTTACCAGCACATCATGAAGGACGATGCGGGTTATGTGCCGGCAGTAAACGCCTGCGACATCGGTTTTGCCGCCGGGCGCTAAGCGTCTTGTTGCAAAATCCAGTCTGGCTGGACAAGACGCACCACTTGGCGAATGGCGATGTGGGCTTAACTGCCGCTCATCAGGCCACGTTGTCGTTGCGCCAGTTTGGCCTGTAGATATCCCTGTAACTGGTGGAAAGGGATAGGCTTGCTATACAAGGTGGTGCCGGACGGCAGGCCGCCGCGGTCCTCTATGCTCGCTGGGCTCATCCCGGTCACCACGATGATGTCCATTGCCGACAGCGCAGGATTGGCGCGGAGCGTCCGGATCATCTCGAATCCATCCATGCCCGGCATCATCAGATCAAGAATCAGCACGTCGGGCGGTTGCTGTCCGATTTGCACCAAGCCCTCAAATCCGTTGCCGACAATTTGTAGCGCAACCGGCATACCCCAGTTGGCTATTGTCATCCCATAGAGTTTTTGCAGGCTGACGTCGTCCTCGGCAATCAGCACTGAGAGTTCGGGTGTCTGAGTGCGTGGGAGTGACGGTGACGCGGCTCGCCGACGAATCTGTTCCTTGACCGAGGTAACACTGACTCGGCGGTGACCGCCTTCTGTTTTCCATGCCACCAGCGCGCCGCTCTCGGCCATCTGTTGCACCGTGCCGCGTGAAAGACCGAGCATTTCTGCTGCTTGGCGGGTGGTGATGTAGTCAGTGCCAGCTTTGCTGGACTCTGGCTTGTCATTTTCAATCATAGGGGCGTGTTTGCACTAGGTTTGATAGGAAAAAATGTTAACTTTGTTCATTTTACTCGCCATGGGGCATCAATTGAACATTTGGTAAAACGGGCTGCTTGTTAGCTGGTTTCCACAGGCTCTCTTTGTCAATGCTACAAATTGAAGCATATAACATCCGGTGGTGCTTGGCTTGGTTGGGGCAGTCAGGATAATTATTCCCTTTGGGAGTGCTTGTGCTTCTGTCAGGACAGGTCGATATGGTGGCGAATAGGGACTAACAGTGTTGGAGATTGATCCTGATGTCCTGCTGGGTATGCTGATCCAGTCCGCAATGCGCCAATGCGATAATGTGACGAAAAATATCTTTTGGTATAATTATTATTGTTTTCAATAAAAATAATAAATTCGTGATTTAAGTAGTCGTGTCTGCTAGTATTTAATGTATTAAGTGTGTTGAAGAACTGCCAATGCTCGAAAAAAATTTTGGTGCAGTGCGTGAGGCGGTTGGCTCACTCAGTAGTTTTGTGCGCGCCACAAAAATGTCGGTCGAAAGTGTCCAGCCGGTTGCAGGGAAAGTGCTAGGCGGTCGCCCCCAACTTGCGTCAGATTTGGTTGGCTGCTTGCTGCATAAGCAGGCTTCTCCTTCTTGCGGCGCGACCGTCCTCCCGGAGATCACACTTAAGGTGCTGATTGTCGAGGATGACTGCGTTCTGTTGCGGCTCTATAAAACAGTGCTCGCTGAATGGGCAATCCCGCCTCAGGTCGCTGTAGCTGGGAGCGGGGTTGACGCGCTGCTCAAGCTAGGCCGTGAAATTCCCGATCTCTTGATAGTCGACTTGGGCATGCCAGAGATGAATGGATTCCATCTGTTGCGTTTGCTCAAGGCGATCCCAGAACTCAGCAGAATGAGCATCGTCGTCGTTAGTGGCCTTGATGCGGAAGAGATTAGTTTGCGGGGCGGCATCCCCGTAAATGTTACGGTACTGCCCAAGCCCATCCCATTCGCTACATTACGAGAGATTGCTTACGGAATTTTGGCCAGAAAAATGGCTTAAGTCCTTGTCGATATCTGCCTGAATCTTGATCTGCCGTAGATCGAGTAAATGAGTGGAGGCGTTGTTTTATCCGGCGAATGAGTCTCGTTGGCTAGTCTATTTTTGGTGCGGAATGGCTGTCCTGCTAGAGCGACCGTTGGGGTTTGAAAATCAGCACGGTTTTCAAGTCTGAAATTGTTGACTTAACGCGCAACGCCCGTATAATGCGGCCTTCTTCGAAGTCGCACGCTAGCTCAAGCGACGATGAAGGCGCGTAGCTCAGCTGGTTAGAGCACCACCTTGACATGGTGGGGGTCGTTGGTTCGAGTCCAATCGCGCCTACCAAACATAAAAAGCCAGAGCGAG
>CAJAHZ010000209.1 GCA_903939665.1 uncultured Pseudomonadota bacterium
ATTCACCGTTGATGGCAAGCCTCTATTTCATGATGCCATTTTGCCCTTGCGGGCGAGAGAAAACCTTGATTTTCCGTGTCAGCGGATCATCGGGCGGCGTTTCAAGTCATTACTTTTACGAGCTACACAATGCCGAAATATGCCTACCACAACAGGCTTTCCGTGGTTGTTCCTGTCAAGAACGAGCAAGATAACGTCGAGCCGCTGGTGCGCGAGATTTCTGCTGCTTTGTCGGGAAATACCGAGTTCGAGATCATCTATATCAATGATGGCAGCACGGACGGCACACAAGCCACGCTGGATGGGTTGAAGCGCGAGTTTCCGATGTTGCGGGTGATTCGCCACCGCGCTTCCTGCGGGCAGAGTCAGGCGGTAACCAGCGGCGTTCGCGCTGCTCGCCATGAGTGGATTGCGACGCTTGATGGCGACGGGCAGAACGATCCGGCGGACATTCCGGCTTTGCTCGCCAAGCTCGCTGATCCGACGCAGCCAGCCAATCTTGAGATGCTGGCCGGATGGCGTGCGCGGCGCAACGACACGTATTTGCGTCGCCTGTCATCGAAGGTTGCCAACGGCGTCCGCTCGCGCCTGCTGAAGGACAACACGCCGGATACCGGTTGTGGCCTCAAGGTGTTTGCACGCGAAACCTTCCTGCAACTGCCCAATTTCGATCACATTCACCGCTTTCTGCCAGCCTTGGTCATGCGTGGTGGTGGTGCGGTGGTTTCGGTAGAGGTTAACCACCGTTCGCGTGAGCGCGGTATCTCGAAATACGGCTTGCATAACCGGCTATGGGTCGGCATCGTCGATCTGTTTGGCGTTGCATGGCTGCAGCGCCGGGTGCGCCTGCCAGTGATCGAGCCCGGTTCCGACCTCTGATGAACGCCAGAGTTTTGCTCAAGGGCTTGGGGCTGATTTTCAGCCTCGCCCTGTTCGGTTACCTGTTCAACGCCAGCGACCTCGGTAGCAGCATCAACGAAGCGTGGATCGACGCCCGTATTCGCGGTCACGGCGTTGAAGGCACATTGCTGTTTCTGATGATGGGGGCGATTTTTACTGCCGTCGGTCTGCCGCGACAGATCATCGCTTTCCTCGGCGGCTACGCCTACAGCCTGGTGGCCGGGACCTTGCTGGCGACTTTGGCTGCGCTGCTCGGTTGTGTGATTACCTTCATGTATGCCCGACTGTTCGGGAAAGGCCTGCTGCGTGCGCGTCTGGGCGCACGTGCCAGCCGCTTTGACGCTTTCGTCCACGACAACCCTTTTTCGATGACCTTGCTGATTCGTCTGCTGCCGGTAGGGAATAACCTGCTGACCAATTTGGCGGCAGGCATTTCCAGCATTCGTCCGCGGGCATTTTTCTCCGGCAGCTACATTGGCTATTTGCCGCAGACACTGGTTTTTGCCCTGGTCGGCAGCGGCATCAACATCGCCCCTGCGTTGAAGGTGAGTTTGGCGGTTGTCCTCTTCCTCGTCTCCGGTTTGCTTGGCGTTTATCTGTACCACCACCATCGGCATGGACTGAGTATCGATGACGAGGTCGATGCGCAACTCGGAGAGTCCGAGCCATCATGAACACCCGTGCGGTAGCCGATTCAGGCGCCGAACGGGCGATGCTGCTTCTGGCGTTCGTCATGCTCGGTGTTTTAACTGCCGCGGCCATTTTCTCGCGTCCGCTGACGCCTATCGACGAAACACGCTATGTCAGCGTCGCCTGGGAAATGTGGCTGCGCGGGGACTTTCTGGTGCCGTTCAAGAACGGCGCGCCCTACAGTCACAAACCGCCGCTCATGATCTGGATGTTTCAGGCCGGCTGGGCCGTCTTCGGCGTCAATGAATGGTGGCCGCGTCTGGTCTCGCCGCTGTTTTCGGCCGCTGGTCTGCTGCTCACCCTGCTGATGGCAAAACGCCTCTGGCCGGACTATGCCGGGCTCGGCGGACAGGCGGTTGTCGTGCTGGCAAGTTGCATGTTGTGGACAATCTTCTCCACCTCGGCGATGTTCGACGTTCTCCTCGCCTTCTTTACCCTGATCGGCATGCACGGCACATTGCTGGCGGTTGATGGAAAGACCCGGCGCGGTTTCGCTTTGCTGGGGCTGGCAATTGGCCTGGGCGTGCTGGCCAAGGGGCCGGTCATCCTGCTGCACATCTTGCCGACCGCCGTGCTTGCGCCGTGGTGGAATCGAAGCAATCCGGGCTTGCGCTGGACGCGCTGGTTCGGCGGCATCCTGCTCGCTGTTTTGTTGGGCGCTGCCATTGCCTTGTCATGGGCGATTCCGGCGGGCTTGGCCGGCGGCGAAGAATACCGCAGGGCAATTTTCTGGGGCCAGACGGCAGACCGGATGGTCCAGTCTTTTGCCCACCGCCGCGCCGTGTGGTGGTATCTGCCGTTGTTGCCGCTGATGTTTTTCCCCTGGTTTGTCTGGCCCGGATTGTGGCGCTCGCTGTTGCAGTTCGGGAGGCAGGGTCTGGATCGGGGCGGCCGGTTTTGCCTGGCCTGGATGCTGCCGGTTTTTCTTGCATTCTCCTTTATCAGTGGCAAGCAGCCGCATTATCTGATCCCTGTATTTCCAGCGTTTGCACTGTTGGCCGCACGTGCCATGGCAAATGGCGTACGGGTCAGCGGACTCTGGCTGCCTTCACTGTCAGTGCTGGCGATCGGGGGGGCGCTGCTGGGCATGAGCTTTGGCTGGATCAAGCCGCCCATGGAAGAGCTGTCCGAGCTGCCGCCGCTGTGGCCTGGCCTGGTGTTGATTGTGGCGGCCGGCGGCGCTTATTTTTTGGGCCAGCGGTTTGCCAAACCACTGCCGGTCGTCGCGCTCTTGGGCGTAGCCGTTTCCGCGCTGCTGCAGCTGGCGCTGGCCAAGCCGCTTTATCCCGCCTACGATGTGCATCCGATCGCCCTTGCCGTGCATCAGGCGCAAGAAAGCGGACGTATCGTCGCGCATGCCGGCGAATACCATAATCAGTACCATTTTGCCGGCCGCTTGCAGAAGCCCTTGCTGGCGCTGGAAAACGACGAAGCGCTTAAGCGCTGGCTGATGGACCATCCAAAGGACTACGCCGTGCTTTATTTTAAGAACACGAAGCGCTTGCAGGATGTTGGCGTGCTCGCCTCGCAGCGCTACCTTGGCGGCGTCGCCGCGCTGGTCGATTCGTCAGCGGCTTTGACTCTGCTGGCAACGCCGAAGAAGTCTGATACCCGCAAGGACTGAACCGTCCTTTGTCGTTCTGTTTTTAGGAGTGATTCATGAAAATTTCAGTTGTCGGAACCGGCTATGTCGGTCTTGTCAGTGGTGCCTGCCTGGCCGACGTGGGCAACGACGTACTTTGTCTGGACCTTGATGTCGCGAAAATCCGCATTCTCGAAGAAGGCGGCATCCCGATCTACGAACCGGGACTGCAGGAGATGGTCCAGCGTAACGTCGCTGCCGGACGCCTGCATTTCACCACCGACATCGAAAAAGCTGTCCGCCATGGCACCGTGCAATTTATTGCCGTCGGTACGCCGCCTGACGAGGACGGTTCTGCCGACCTGCAATACGTTCTCGCCGCAGCCCGCAATATCGGGCGGCTGATGACCGACTACAAGGTCGTTGTCGACAAAAGTACGGTTCCGGTGGGTACCGCCGACAAGGTCAAGGCCGCGATCGCCGACGAACTCGAAAAACGCGGCGTCAAAGTGCCCTATAGCGTTGTATCCAACCCGGAGTTTCTCAAGGAAGGCGCTGCAGTCGAAGACTTCATGCGTCCGGACCGTATCGTTGTCGGCGCGGAGGATGAGCAGGCAGTTCAACTCATGCGGACGCTTTATACCCCCTTTCAGCGAAGCCACGAGCGGCTGATCATTACCGACGTCAAAAGCGCCGAACTCACGAAATATGCCGCCAATGCGATGCTCGCGACGCGTATCAGTTTCATGAACGAACTGGCCAATCTGGCCGAGAAGCTCGGGGCGGACATCGAAATGGTTCGTCAGGGTATCGGCGCAGACCCGCGCATCGGCTACCATTTTCTTTACCCGGGTTGCGGCTATGGCGGCTCCTGCTTTCCCAAGGACGTCAAAGCGCTGATCAAGACTGCCGCCGACGAAGCGGGAATCACCCTCAAGGTGCTGACAGCGGTTGAAGAAGCCAATTATGCACAGAAGCATGTGCTGACGCACAAGGTAAAGGCGCGTTTCGGGGATGAGCTTGGCGGCAAGCATTTTGCCCTCTGGGGCCTGGCCTTCAAACCCAATACCGATGACATGCGCGATGCGCCGAGCCGCGAATTGATTGACGATCTTTTTGCTGCCGGTGCGACGGTGACGGCCTACGATCCGGTGGCCATGCATGAAGCGCAGCGCATTTTCGGTGACGAAAGCCGCCTGACTTATGCCGAAAATCCGATGGCGGCCCTGGATCAGGCAGATGCGTTGATCATCGTCACCGAATGGAAGGAATTCCGTTGTCCGGATTTTGCCGCCATCAAGGGCAAGCTCAAATCCCCGGTGATTTTTGACGGGCGAAATCTTTATCAACCGTCGCAGCCGCGGGCAGAAGGGCTTGAGTATTTTCCGATCGGTCGCCAGTGAGCGGCAGACGAAAGTCAGTCGTCGGCTTTCGTCGCCTCACTGTTGGAAAGCCTGCGGTGGCACTGGCTTAAAGTGGGCGCTTGACCGACAGCGCACCGCGCACCTCACCGGTTGCGTAACCGGTCGCCCGGTCATGCGGGTAATCACTCGCTAGCGCGGCTTTTAGATCAGACGACAGCGAGTCGGCCGGGCCGTGGCAGGTCTGGCAAACCTCGGCGACTGGTAGCGCTTTCATGTAGCGGTAGGTGCGCTTGCCGTCATAGCCGCTCACGATCTCGCCAATTTCAAGTTGCTCTGGCTTGGCGCCGTTGGCGACGCGGATATTGAAATCGGCGAGTTGCCGCACTTCCCACGCATCCGGTTTTCCGGTCGTGGCGTTGCGCGTTTTCAGGCTGACGCGGCGGATATCCCAACCGGTTTGCGAGCGGATTTCCTGTAGCAGTTGTGGCGCTTTTTCCTTGCAGACGGCAATGGCCGCGATTGCGCCTTGCTCTTGTACGGCGCTCTGCATCGCCTTGACGACTTTTGGCAGCACCGGTAGCGCCGTCTTACGTGTTTCAGCGAGTAGCGCATCGGCATCTTGCGCCCACAGTAGCGGCGTTGCCAGCAAGAGTGGTACGGTGAGCGTGGCAAAAATTGCGGTCTTCATGATGATTCCTCATATTAAATTAGAGATTTCTAATATACCATTGGTCAGCTGGTTTGTCGAAAATTCGTCAGCGCAGACAAGGCGCCGCGAAGAAATGCACCGACGTAGCGCAAACGGGGAGGCAATGGCAGAGGGGGGCTTTGTTGAAATTCGCATCGCTTTTTGCTGAAAGTGATCCGTACGCCTGAGTGTGACAGCGCCAGATCGTTAAGCGTTACACTTCGAGCAAATACACTAAAAACGGGGGCGCGCAGCGATGTGGAACCGGCACCTGCCACTTATCGCTGCTGCAGTCGTCCTGGCCGCCGGCATCTCGGTCAGCGCACAGTTGGGGCGGCTCGACATCGAACGGCGCGCGAGCGAGGAACGCAGCGTGGTGGTCAGCGAACTGGCTGCCACCCGTGCCCAGCTGGAAGGCGTCATCAAGGCCACCTTCAATTCCACCGATGGTTTGGTCCATTTGATCGCCCTGCAGGACGGTATCTCGAAAAAAATGTTCGCAGATATGGCCTATCTGGCCATTGAGAAGAACGCTCATATCCGCAACATCTCCATCGCTCCTGACGATGAAGTGCGTTTCGTCTACCCGCATGCAGGAAATGAAAAGGTCCTCGGTTTTCGTTATGCCACCGTGCCGGAACAGAACCGGACTGTGCAACTGGCGCGGGAAAGGCAGGCCCCCATTCTGGCCGGTCCAATCGACCTGGTTCAGGGCGGACGTGCTCTGATTCATCGTTACCCGATTTTCACGCGACACGTCCCCTTGGCGACGGAATCATCCCGTTACTGGGGCGCCGCATCGATTGTTGCGAATGCCAATGATCTTTTGAAAGCCGGTGGGTTCTATGCAGTAAAGAAAGAGTTTCGTATCGCGCTGCGCGGCAAGGATGGCAAAGGAAAAGATGGTGAGGTGATCGAAGGCGAGCCGGCGCTGTTTTCCAGGAATCCGGTGCTCGCCACCGTGCTCATCCCCGGCGGCGAGTGGCAGTTGGCAGCAGTCCCTGAAAAAGGATGGATGAGTAAGGAGTTGCATTCCTCATCCTATTTTCTCGTGGGTCTGCTCAACACACTGCTGCTCGCCGGGATCGCGTGGCTGCTGACCAGTCGGGCCAGCCAGGTCCGGCAAAGCAATGCCGACCTTGCCAAGGAAATTGCTGTCCGAGAGCAGACCGAAGCGGCGCTGCGCGAGGAAGAGCAACGCTTTCACACCCTGTTTGAGTCCTTGCCGGACCCGGTCTGGATCATTGCAGGCAATCGTTTCATTGATTGCAACACAATGGCTGCCTCGCTCTTGGGCTATCCCGACAAGGGTGATTTTCTGTTTGTTCACCCGGCGCAACTGTCGCCGCAGATGCAGCCCGACGGCGAATTGTCCTTTTCGAAGGCTAATCGGATGATACAGCTGGCCCGCGACAACGGTTTGCACCGGTTTGAATGGGTACATACCCGTGCCAATGGCGAGGAGTTCCCGGCCGAAGTC
This sequence comes from uncultured Pseudomonadota bacterium, assembly GCA_903939665.1. GTDB lineage: Bacteria > Pseudomonadota > Gammaproteobacteria > Burkholderiales > Rhodocyclaceae > CAJBIL01. Next base: position 6,705 of record CAJAHZ010000209.1, read on the forward strand.
ACGTTGCGCTTGATTACCCTGCAAGGAAAAGAGGCCATCTACTGCGTCTGGCGAGACATCACCGAACGAAAACAGGCAGAAAAGGAGCTTCGTGCCAGTCAGGAACTCCTCAAGGCCATTGTGGATAGTGCCGGTGCGGTGATCTATGTCTTCGATATTGAAGGTCGTCTATTGTTGTGCAATAACCAGTTTGAGCACGTGGTGGGACATCAGCGCCAGCAGATTCTGGGCCAGCGGCGCAATCAGTTTTTACCGGCTGCAGTCGCTGCAGAACATGAGGCCAACGACAGAAAGGTCATCGAAGAGGAGCGCATGACCTCTTTCGAAGAACACAATCTGGAGCCCGATGGGCCCCATTACTACCTGACCGTCAAGTGTCCGGTGATCGGGAGCGATACCTTGCGGGCAGTGGTCGGCATCTCTACGGACATCACGGCAAGAAAGCAGGATGAGGAAAAGCTCCGTTTTGCATCGACCGTTCTCGCCACCACCATCGAGGGCGTGATGGTCACCAACGTCGACGGCAATATTGTTTCGGTGAATGCGGCATTCACCGAAATTACCGGCTACGCAGCAGAGGAGGTGATCGGCAGCAATCCGCGCATTCTCCGATCGGACCGGCAGCAATCCGAGTTTTACCAGTCGATGTGGGCGGCCATCGCCCAGGGCGGGGTCTGGCAGGGCGAGATATGGAACCGGCGCAAGACGGGCGATGTTTATCCGGAATGGCTCACCATTACCGCTATTTGCGATGATAGTGGACGGTTGACGCACTATGTCGGCGTGTTCTCCGATATTTCATCGCTCAAGCGCTCGCAGGCGCAGCTCGAACGGCTCGCGCATTTTGACCCGCTGACCGATCTGCCGAACCGTACGCTGTTTCAGGACCGCTTGGCGCACGCCATTGATCGTGCCCGCCGCTGTGAAAATTTGATCGCCGTGCTACTGATTGACCTTGATGGCTTCAAAACGGTTAACGACAGCCTGGGGCACCCGGTAGGGGACCGCCTGCTGCAAGAGATTGCCCTGCGTCTGAAGACATGCATCCGTATCGAGGACACCGTTGCACGACTGGGTGGCGACGAGTTTGCGGTAGTACTCGCCAACATGGTCGATGGCGGTGATTCGATCGAAGTGGTGCGCAAGATTCTCGCAGCGATCAATACACCGATCGATCTGGACGGACTCACCGCACAGGTCAGCGCAAGTATCGGCATCGCCATCTTTCCGACGGATGGCGACAACGCCATCGAACTTGTGCGCAATGCCGATGCCGCCATGTACGGGGCAAAGGAAGCCGGACGTCGGGGTTACTGTTTTTATCGTGCAAACATGACGCATCGTGCCCAGGAGCTGTTACTGCAGGAACAGGCGTTGCGTCGGGCCATTGAACAGAAGGAATTCGAGGTCTGGTTCCAGCCCCAATTGAGTCTGCAAACGGGCATGCTGACCGGCGCCGAAGCACTGGTTCGCTGGCGCGATCCGGAGCGAGGCCTTATCCCACCGTTGGAATTTATCCCGCTTGCGGAACATACCGGACTCATTATTCAGATTGGTGAGCAGGTTCTGCAGCAGGTCTGTCAACATGCCCGCCGTTGGCTGGATGCCGGGTTATCCTTCGGACGCCTTGCCGTCAATGTTTCGACGCCTCAGATTGACCGTAGCGATTTCGTTGCCACGCTCAAGGATGCGCTGCATGCCTCTGGTTTGCCGTCAGAGCATCTCGAGATCGAAGTTACCGAGAGCCTTATCATGAAAAATGCTGAGCACGCCAACGAGGTCCTGCTGGCGATACAGGCGCTTGGCGTCACCACCGCTGTGGATGATTTCGGTACGGGCTATTCGTCGCTGGCTTATCTGAAGAAGTTGCCGATCGACAAACTGAAAATCGACCGTGCGTTCATTGACGGCTTGCCTGACGACACCAACGATAGTGCCATCGCACGGGCCATCATCGCCATGGCACACAGCCTGGGCTTCAAGGTCATTGCCGAAGGCATCGAAACTGCCGAACAGCAGGCCTTTCTCCGGAACGAGGGCTGCGACGAAGCACAGGGCTTCTATTTTAGCCGACCCCTGCCGCCGGCCGAGTTTGAACTGTGGCTGACTAGAGCGACGGCGCCGGAATTGCCCCGGCTTGGGGAGCATTGTCGCCTGTAGAAAAATATTTTTTCGGTTCCGGGGTTGCGTTGCTACTGAAAGGCGATGCTCCATCTAATTGAGCGATAGCCTCCGCCGCCACTAACGCCGTCGCGAACCACCGCCAAGAATCGAACCGAGTACGCCGCGGATGATCTCGCGGCCTACTTGCGAGCCGATGGCGCGGGCGGCGCTTTTGGCTGCGGCAGCCAGAACTGAATCGCCGCCTTTGTTTCGTCCTCCGCTGCCTGAACTGCCGCCGAGGATCTCCCCCAGGCCGCCAAACCAGCCGCCACCGGAAGCCGGAGACTGCGGGCTTTCCTGCGCGCCGGGGGTCGCTGCCGGCGCTGTGCGCGTCTTGAGTTTTTCGTAAGCCGACTCGCGGTCGATCAGCGCCTCGTAGTGCCCGTAGATCGCCGATCCCTTGATGACGGCCTGGCGTTCATCAGCAGTCAGCGGGCCGATGCGCGAGGCCGGCGGCAGAATAAAGGCGCGCTCAACAACATTCGGACGGCCTTTTTCGTCGAGAAAGGAAACCAGCGCCTCGCCGACGCCCAACTCGGTGATTGCCGCCTCTGCACTGAATGCCGGATTGGCACGCAGTGTTTCAGCCGCTGCCTTGACCGCCTTCTGGTCGCGCGGCGTGAACGCGCGCAGGGCGTGCTGCACGCGGTTGCCGAGCTGGCCGAGTACGGTGTCGGGGATGTCGAGGGGGTTCTGCGTCACGAAGTAGATGCCGACGCCTTTCGAGCGGATCAGGCGGACCACCTGTTCAATTTTTTCAAGCAGCGCAGGCGGCGCTTCGTTGAATAGCAGGTGCGCTTCGTCGAAGAAGAAAACGAGTTTGGGTTTGTCGAGATCGCCGACTTCCGGCAACTGCTCGAAGAGTTCGGAGAGCAGCCAGAGCAGGAAGGTCGAGTACAGGCGTGGCGAGGCCATCAATTTGTCGGCGGCGAGAATGTTGACGACACCCTTGCCGTCGTCGGTCTGCAGCAGGTCGGCGATGTCGAGCATCGGTTCGCCGAAAAAAGCTTCGCCGCCCTGTTCGCCGAGGTTGAGCAGGCCGCGCTGGATGGCGCCGATCGACGCTGCCGAGACGTTGCCGTATTCGGTCGTGAACTCCTTGGCGTGCTCGCCGACGTGCTGGACCATGGCGCGCAGGTCCTTCAGGTCGAGCAGCAGCAGGCCGTTGTCGTCGGCGATCTTGAACACGAGTTGCAATACGCCGGCTTGCGTGTCGTTGAGGTTAAGCAGCCGGGCGAGCAGGATCGGCCCCATGTCGGAGATCGTTGCGCGTACCGGGTGGCCCTGTGCGCCAGTGACGTCCCAAAAAGCGGTTGGGCATTTGGCTGGCGCAAAATCCTTGATGCCGAGCGAAGCCAGTCGCGCCTCCATCTTTGGCGTGACGCTGCCGGTCGCCGCCAGACCCGACAGGTCGCCCTTGACGTCGGCCATGAAGACCGGAACGCCAATCGACGAAAGGCGCTCGGCCAATACCTGCAAGGTAATTGTCTTGCCGGTGCCGGTCGCGCCGGTAATCAGCCCGTGTCGGTTGGCGAGTGCCGGGAGCAGGGCAAGTTCGGTTTGTTCGTGTCGGGCGATGATCAGCGGGGCGGCCATGGAAACTCCGGAGTGCGGTGAGTTGGGGAATTCTTGGAAGAGGAGGAAGTGATAGAATACGCGGCTTGATTATTAACCATTTGCGCCGCCCTTGGGTGGCGTGAATGCAGCAAACAGACGAGGTTAGCATGGCCGGTCACTCAAAATGGGCCAACATTCAGCACCGTAAAGGTCGCCAGGATGAAAAGCGCGGTGCGACGTTTTCCAAGATCGCCAAGGAAATTACCGTGGCGGCCAAGATGGGCGGCGGCGACCCGGGTTTTAACCCGCGGCTGCGGCTGGCGGTCGATAAGGGCAAGGGCGTCAACATGCCCAAGGACAAGATCGATAACGCCATCAAAAAGGGTACCGGCGAGCTCGAAGGCGTTGATTACGTCGAGATCCGTTACGAAGGTTACGGTATCGGCGGCGCCGCAGTGATGGTCGATTGCCTGACCGATAACCGTACGCGCACCGTTGCCGAAGTCCGCCATGCTTTCAACAAGTACGGCGGCAACATGGGGACGGATGGTTGCGTGGCCTTTCAGTTCAAGCATTGCGGGCAGATGCTGTTTGCTCCTGGCACTGACGAGGCGGCATTGATGGATGCGGCGATCGAAGCCGGCGCTGATGACGTGGTAACCAACGACGACGGTTCGATCGAAGTCATTACGCCGCCGCATGACTACATGACGGTCAAGGATGCGCTCGAAGCCGGCGGGTTCAAGTCCGAGTTTGGGCAGGTGACGATGAAGGCAGGCGTCGAGATCGAACTGACCGGTGACGACGCAGTGCGTATGCAGAAGCTGATCGATGTGCTGGAGAGCCTCGACGACGTGCAGGATGTGTATACCAACGCGGTGATGGTGGAATAAAAGGTACAGCCCCCGGCAC
>CAJAHZ010000210.1 GCA_903939665.1 uncultured Pseudomonadota bacterium
CCCACCGTTGCCGACATCCACAGGCGCGACATCAGGCCGCGACGTGCATCGGCCGGCGTCGGCGACGCCTTGATCATGGCGATGATTTCGTCGACGTTATCCAGCGCAACAGCCAGGCCTTCCTGGATGTGCGCACGTTCGCGCGCCTTGCGCAGTTCAAAAACGGTACGCCGGGTAATCACCTCGCGCCGATGCGAGAGGAAACAGACCAGCATCTGCTTGAGGTTGAGCAGGCGCGGCTGACCGTCAACCAGCGCCACCATGTTCATGCCGAAGGTGTCCTGCAACTGCGTCTGCTTGTACAGGCAGTTGAGTACAACCTCGGGCACTTCACCGCGCTTCAGCTCGATGACAACGCGCATGCCCGATTTGTCGGACTCGTCGCGCAGATCGGAAATGCCGTCGATCTTCTTCTCGTTAACCAGCTCGCCGACCTTTTCCAGCAGCGTGCGTTTGTTCACCTGATACGGCAGCTCGTCGATGATGATCGCCTGACGATCGTTGCTGCCCTTGATCGGCTCAAAGTGCGTCTTGCCGCGCATGACAACGCGGCCACGCCCGGTGCGGTAGCCGTCGTGAACACCCGAAACGCCGTAGATGATGCCGGCCGTCGGAAAGTCAGGCGCGGGAATGATATCGATCAGCTCGTCGATCGTCATGTCAGGATTGCCCAGCAGTGCGAGACAGGCGTCGACGACTTCGTTGAGGTTATGCGGCGGGATATTGGTCGCCATGCCGACGGCGATGCCCGACGAACCGTTGATCAGCAGGTTCGGAATGCGCGCCGGCATGATCAGCGGCTCTTGCTCCGAACCGTCATAGTTCGGCCCGAAATCGACGGTTTCCTTGTCGATATCGGCAAGCAATTCATGACCGATGCGCGCCATGCGCACTTCGGTATAGCGCATGGCCGCCGCGTTGTCGCCATCGACCGAACCGAAGTTACCCTGCCCGTCGACCAGCATGTAGCGCAGCGAAAAATCCTGCGCCATGCGGACAATCGTGTCGTAAACCGCCGTATCGCCGTGCGGATGATACTTACCGATCACGTCACCGACGATACGCGCCGACTTCTTGTAAGCCTTGTTCCAGTCGTTCGACAGTTCGTGCATGGCAAACAGCACACGTCGATGCACTGGTTTAAGACCGTCGCGAGCATCCGGCAGGGCGCGACCGACAATGACGCTCATCGCGTAGTCGAGATACGAGCGGCGCATCTCGTCTTCAAGGCTGACAGGCAGTGTTTCTTTAGCGAATTGATCCACAGGCGGTTCCATCTTCCATCCGAATTGTTGCTACAACGGCCAAACTGCAGCGGTTATGTTGTCGTCTTGACGAAACCGGTGATTCTATCATGCCCGTCACAGCCTGACAGCGTTGGCGATTTGCTCAAAATCAGAAGGGATTCGGAGGAATCCGGCCTACAATCCGCCCCGTAGCAGTTGAGTTTTTGTCAGTTTGTATGATTAAATCGACCGACTGTCGGAAACACTCCGGATAAGTACCTAATAATTATCAGCAAGGAGGCGTCCTTTGAATTCCAGAATAATCACCGGCTTGCTGACTGTCGTCGGCTTGTGCGCGGCTGTTGGGGCGGCCCAAGCCCAAACCGCCACGGATCGCGTCTATCTCATCGACGCACGCAACGAAGTCGCCAGGAGCGGCTTCGGACTCTGCTGGCGGACCAGCTACTGGACGCCGGCTGCCGCCGCCAACGACGCAGCAGGCTGTGCCTGTGACAAGGACCTGATGCCGAAGGAAAAATGTGAGCCGCCGGTCGCCAAGCCCGTTGCCGCAGCGACGGCAGCCACGGCTCCTGCGCCCAAGAAATGCGACTTCACCGCCACGCTGAAGGATGATCAGACATTTGCCTTTGGCAAGGCCACGCTGACGCCGGCTGCGCTTGCCCAACTGGACAAGGAGGTGATCGCCAAACTGTCGACCTGCGCGGAAGTAAAGCTGATTCTGGTCACCGGCCATACCGACCGCATCGGCTCCCAACAAGCCAATCAGAAGCTGTCCGAGAAACGCGCCGATGCCGTCAAGGCCTATCTGATTAAAAAGGGCGTCAAGACTGAAATCGATACCATGGGTGCCGGCAAGACACAAGCCGTTCCGGGGGTATCGTGCAACGACAAGCTACCGAAAAAGAAACTGATCGACTGTCTGGCGCCGAACCGTCGCACCGTAGTTGAAGTGCAAGGCCCGGCCCGATAAGGCCGGTCTTTGAGAAGACCCCGCCGCGGCGGGGTTTTTTTTACCTATCGACACGCCCATTCATGAACACACCTATAGACTTACTTATCGAAGCACGCTGGATCGTGCCTGTCGAACCTGCCGGGGCCGTTCTGGAAGACCACGCTGTGGCCGTAGACAAGGGTCGAATCATCGCGATCCTGCCGCAGGATCAAGCTGCGGCGCGCTTCGCCCCGCGCGAACTCAAGCGGCTCGAAAACCACGTACTGATCCCGGGCCTCGTCAATTTGCACACCCACGCTGCGATGACGCTGCTGCGTGGCTTGGCCGACGACCTGCCGCTAATGGAGTGGCTGCAGCAGCACATCTGGCCGGCCGAAACAAAGCACGTCTCGCCGCAGTTCGTGCATGACGGCACCTTGCTCGCCTGCGCCGAGATGCTGCGTGGCGGCGTGACCTGCTTCAACGACATGTACTTCTTCCCGAAAGCGGCGGCCGAAGCGGCGCTCGCGTCCGGAATGCGCGCTTCCATCGGCTTGATCGCGCTTGATTTCCCCACCGCCTACGCGGCAGATACCGACGACTACCTCGCCAAGGGGCTGGCCGTCAGAGACGAATTTCGCGAAGAGCCCCTGATCTCGTTCTGCCTCGCGCCACATGCGCCCTACACGGTGAGCGACAGAAGCTTTGCCAAAGTGCTGACACTGGCCGAACAGATTGAACTGCCGATCCACCTCCATCTGCATGAAACTGCACAGGAAATTGATGACAGCCTGCGCGACTTCGGCGTTCGCCCGATCGAGCGCCTGCGCCGACTGGGGCTACTAAGCCCCGGGCTGATCGGTGTGCATACCGTTCACCTGAACCATGAAGAAATCGGACTACTTGCCGCCCACGGCTGCTCAATCGCCCACTGCCCAAGCTCCAACCTCAAACTGGCGAGCGGCATTGCACCCATTGCCGATCTGCTCCGCCAAGGCGCCAACATTGGGCTTGGCACCGACGGCGCGGCGAGCAACAACCGGCTTGACCTGTTCCAGGAAATGCGTCTGGCCGCCCTGCTGGCCAAGGGGCAAAGCGGACGCGCCGATGCCGTCAATGCCCATCAGGCGCTGCGTATGGCAACACTTGCCGGTGCCCAGGCCCTCGGCCTTGACGCCCTGATCGGTTCCATCGCACCGGGCAAGGCCGCAGACCTTTGCGCCGTCAGCTTTGACAACATAGGACTCGCCCCCTGCTACGACCCGGTATCACACCTGGTTTATACGGCAGGATGCGAGCACGTTTCGGACGTGTGGGTAGCTGGCCGGATGCGCGTCGAAAACCGACAACTACTTGAAAACAACGAAATTGAATTGATAAAACTTGCCACTTTGTGGCAAAATAAAATTTGTTCACGCAAATTATCGTAAAAAAACGAGGCGTAACTGGGTATACGGAGCAATTCCGCGAGCCTTAACTAACGAGGAAAAAACAAATGAACAAGATCGCTAAACATTCTTTGGTGGCCGTTTTGGCCGCTACCCTTGGCCTTGGCGCCTCGCTGGCGCAAGCCCAAACGAGCGCTGACCGCGTCTACCTGATCGACAACCGCGGCGAAGTCGCCACCAGCGGTTTTGGCCTCTGCTGGCGTACCAACTACTGGACGCCGGCTGCTGCCGCCAACGATCCGGCCGGCTGCAAGTGCGACAAGGACCTGTTGCCGAAGGAAAAATGCGAGCCGATGAGCAAAGCGCCCGCCGCGCCTGGCGCCGCTGACACCGGCGTGAAGCCGACCGGCGAAAAGATCACGCTTGCTGCCGACGCCTTGTTCGACTTTAACAAGGCCACACTGCGCGCCGAAGGCAAGGCAAAGCTTGACGAACTGGTTACCAAGGCCAAAGCCATCAAGCTGGAAGTGATCATCGCCGTCGGCCACGCTGACCGCATCGGCACCGACGCTTACAACCAGAAGCTGTCCGAGAAGCGCGCTGCAGCAGTGAAGGCATACCTGGTTGGCAAGGGCATCGAAGCCAACCGAGTCTACACCGAAGGCAAGGGCAAGAAGCAGCCGGTTACCAAGGCTGGCGATTGCAAGGGCCCGAAGAGCAAGAAGGTTATCGACTGCCTGCAGCCTGATCGTCGCGTTGATATCGAAGTCATCGGCACCAAGTAATCTCGCCGATGTCCAAAAAGCCCTGCCTCGGCAGGGCTTTTTTGTTTCCACCCATGACTGACACTGACTGACACCGCGCACATGATCAATGCCGACCCGAGCGAACTCGACAAATTCAGCCAACTCGCCCACCGCTGGTGGGATCCGAACAGCGAATTCAAGCCCCTGCACGACATCAACCCGCTGCGTCTCGACTGGATTGATGGCCACGCCCGGCTGGCCGGCAAAAAAATACTTGATGTCGGCTGTGGCGGCGGGCTTCTCTCTGAAGGCATGGCGGCCAAAGGCGCCTCCGTCACCGGTATCGACCTCTCCGACAAGGCGCTCAGCGTTGCCCGCCTACACCTGCTGGAAAGCGGTCGCAGCGTCGACTACCGCAGCATCTCCGCCGAAGCGCTCGCCGCCGAACAAGCGGGCAGCTACGACATCGTGACCTGCATGGAAATGCTGGAGCACGTCCCCAATCCGGCCAGCACGATCGCCGCCTGCGCTGCACTGGTCAAACCCGGCGGGCACGTCTTCTTTTCGACGATCAACCGCAATCCAAAAGCCTACCTGCTCGCCGTGGTCGGCGCTGAGTACATACTCCAGTTGCTGCCCAAGGGCACCCACGAATACGCCAAATTCATCAAACCGTCGGAACTCTCGCGCTGGGCAAAAAGTGTCCTGCTCGAACCTGATGAACTGATCGGCATGAGCTACAACCCCCTCACCAAAACCTATGGCCTGGGGCGCAACACCGACGTCAACTACCTGCTGCACGCCGTGAAGAAAGGCTAAGGCCATCAACCGCGTACGCGCCCTGCTCTTTGACCTCGACGGCACCTTCGCCGACACCGCGCCGGATCTCGGGGCCGCGCTCAACTGCCTGCGTGCAGACCTTGGCCTGGCGCCGCTACCACTCGCCCAATTACGCCCGCACACTTCTTCAGGCGTGCGCGGCATGCTGGGGGCGGGGCTTGACATGGCACCGTCCGACGCGCGCTACGCCGAATTCTACGAGCGCTACCTGCGCTTCTACACCGACGCGCTCTGTGTGCACACCACCGTATTCCCCGGCATTGACGCACTGGTGAGCAAACTGGAAGCACACGACATCCGCTGGGGAATCATCACCAACAAGACGCAGCGTTTCACCCTCCCGCTGCTGGAACAACTCGGCTACGCCAAGCGTGCCGACTGCATTGTCAGCGGAGACTCCTCGCCGCGCGCCAAACCCGCGCCGCATCCGATGCTCCTGGCCTGCAAACTGATCGCCTGCCCCCCCGCGCACTGTCTCTATTTCGGCGATGACCTACGCGACATCCAGGCCGGACGCGCGGCCGGCATGCCCACGGTCGCCGTACGCTACGGCTATCTCGGCTGCCCCGAGCCGATCGAGTCATGGGGCGCCGACCACCTTGTCGACCATGCGGACGATATCGCCGCCCTGGTCGGACTCACATGATAGAATCCGCCCTCTGCTGAAACTTTTCAGCGGGCACCGGGGCTATTCGGTGTCTGCAAAATGGGGGCGACCTGGCTTCGACGTGGGTTGCAAAGCAGCGCAGGGCATACCGAGGACCAGTCACCTCGTAAATCCATCTGGAAACTACTAAACGCAAACGACGAGCGTTTCGCTCTAGCCGCCTAGGCGGTTGGACCGCTGGACTGATCGGTCTCTGGGTCAGGTGAGGCAACTCACATC
>CAJAHZ010000211.1 GCA_903939665.1 uncultured Pseudomonadota bacterium
CCTCCCGACTTCAGCGAACTGACCGAGCGCTTGCGCACACTTGAGGCAAACCACCCGGTCGATCTCGACGTCACCGCGCAAAAGATGCTGCGGCCCGCAAGGAAACGTGGCTCAGGGCGAAGAATCAGGCGTTGAAGCTGGGTCACGACAAGATACCGCCCCCTCTTGTCAACGATTCAAACAAGCTGTACGTTAGCTGTTGCAGGGCGCGCGCTTTACAACACCTGCAAGAAAACCGAAACTGCTTAACCTTGCAAGCCAAACAAGTTGCCCGGCATTAAAGGAGAGGTTGGTGCAATGGCGGGGCGGCGAGCAACTTCCTGGTTTTTTACCACCGAGCAAGAACTCGGACTTTTGTGATTTGAAAGGAAAATAATGAAGACAACAAAATTGACGCAGGTGTTGTGTGGCCTTGGGCTTGCCGTGCTGCTGACCGGACCGGCAGTGGCGACCGAAGCCATTGTAAAGAAGGCACGCTGCATCGCTTGCCATGCCGTTGACAAGAAGATGGTTGGCCCCGCCTACAAGGATGTTGCGGCAAAGTACAAAGGCCAACCAGACGCCGTCGCGCACTTGAGCGAAAAGGTTCGCAAGGGCGGCAGTGGCGTGTGGGGTCAGATTCCGATGACGCCGCATCCGGCGGACAAGATCAGCGATGCCGATCTGACTTCTGCGGTCGAGTGGATTCTCAGCCTCAACTGATTCCGCAGCAACTCGCATCCGTATCTCTCCATCGCCTTGCGCATGGGGGGATACGGAGCAAACCCCGGACAAGCAGCGCACCAATGCCGGGAAAAAGACGCCTTTAGCTTCGCCTCACCCGCACCGCCGCAGCCGCTTTCCGCCAAGGCCGGCGAGAGAGCGGATAGAATCAGCGCTTTCCACTGGCACGACGGCTGACGATGCTCCCGCGCTCGCTCAATGCACGAATTCTTCTCGGCTCGCTGCTGGGCATCGCAGCAGGACTGCTGATCACAGACGCCGGGCCGGCGCACGACTATGCCGCACCGACACTTTACGGCGCCAAACTGGTCGGCACGCTGTTCCTCGATCTGCTGCGCATGATCCTCATCCCGCTGGTTTTCTCCTCGATCGTTGTGGGCGTTGCCAACCTGCGCGCACATCACCAGATGCACCGCGTATGGACCAGCACGATGGGGTTTTTTGCGCTATCGATGGCCATCGCCATTGTCATTGGCTTTGCGGCCGCACACATCTTTCGCCCCGGTGAGGGAATGCAGCTCGCGATGTTTGCCGACGCCACGCAGAACTATCAGGCACGGCAGATGCCCTTGCCGGAATACATCGCCCAGTTCATGCACGGCCTGTTTCAGAACCCGGTCAAGGCACTGGCACAGGGGGACATTCTGGCGGTCGTCATCATCGCGCTGATTCTGGGCGTTGCCCTTGTCGTTGGCGGCGAACGCTACCGCAACCTGCGCATCCTGATCCAGGAGGCGCATGAACTCTGCCTGATGGTCGTCGGCTGGATCATGCACATTTCACCGCTCGGCATCGCGGCACTGTTGCTGCAACTGGTCGCCACACAGAACAGCTCCCTGCTCGGCAGCCTGCTGCATTTCATTGCCGTGATCATCGGCTCAACGCTGTTCCACGGCATGATTGTGCTGCCGCTGCTGCTCTATGCCGTCACCAGAGTTTCGCCGCTGCATTTCTGGCGCGGCTCACGCGAGGCCCTGATTACCGCCTTCGCCACCAGTTCCAGCGCCGCGACACTGCCGGTCACGCTGCGCTGCGTCGAGCAACACCTGCATGTGCGCAAGGACATCGCCAATTTCGTCGTGCCGCTTGGCGCGACGGTGAACATGGACGGGACAGCGCTCTACGAAGCGGCAGCCGCCTTGTTTATCGCACGACTGGCAGGTATCGAGCTGGATCTAGCGCATCAGCTGATCATCTTCTTCGTCGCCATGCTCGGCGCCATCGGCGCCCCCGGCATCCCCAGCGTCGGCATGCTGAGCATGGTACTGGTGCTCGAATCGGTCGGCCTGCCGACGGCGGCCATCGCCATCCTGCTCCCGATCGACCGGGTGCTCGATACGGTGCGCACGGCGGTCAATGTCGAGGGAGACATGGTCGGCAGCCTGATTGTGCAAAAGCTGACGGATCGGCCGGACAGTAAATCGACGTACTGAGCCAGCCATTTGCGCTGGGCTCATCATTGCACCGCCGGGGAACCAGCACAGCGCCAGACTGTCCGAGATGAACGGACAATCATTGGTGAGAGAATAAGATGAGAATCATCTTTATCGTGTTCATGTATTTTTCGGCGAGCCTGGCGCACGGCTTTGAGTTGAACGGGATGCATGACCTGGTGTTGAGCAATGGCCAAGGCGAGCGCGTCGTGGTCGGCAAGGTATCGTTCACGCCCCTTCCTGACGGACGCGCTGAGTTTCTTGTCACCATGAGCGAATCGCTTGAAGAATACTTCCTCGCGATGCGGCCATTTCGCTGCCTCACCGGGCCGCGACAAAGGCTTTGCCATTTCCCGGTAGCGCGCGAACCCGCCATCGTCTCGCGGGATGATCTGGTCCCGCTTGAATACGCGCTGATGTTCATGCGTACCGCGCCCGGCTCGCTGCACGTCGACGCATTCAACGGCATTTTCTATCGACTGCAGGTCACCGGAAACTCGATCAGCGGTCGGCTGTACGAACTGGACATGGACCCTTTCATCACCCCGGACAGCATTCCGATGGAACGTCGCAAGCGACCGGTCCGCGAACAGGACCTGAGCCTGGGAGATGCGACGGGACACTGGCTGCCATTTCTCTCCATCGAGGCCACGAATGCAAAATAGCGCAACGCAGTTTCCTGTCGCGAACAAGCGGCGCTTGAAATCCTCAACGCTTCTGCGCACGCTGCTGCTATCGCTGATGTGCTGCAACCTGGCATTTGCCGCAGATGAGCCGGATAGCGCGGCTGACGATATCGACCTGGTTGAAATTGTTCGCAAGCCTGAAATCGGCAATTACCGGGGCTACGCCGAGTTCAAGATGGCGCATTACGCTACCGCGCGTCGCATATGGGAAGCGCTTGATGCGCGCAATTTCGGAGAGGCCGCCTTCAATCTTGGCCTGCTCTATGAAGACGGCCTCGGCGTCGAAAAGAACATTGATCGCGCGCTGGCTTACTATCGGCGCGGCGCCGACAACGGTAGCGTGAAGGCGGTTTTTCGTCTGGGGATCATGTACTGGCTAGGCACCCCGGACATCCCGAAAAACGAAGCCGAGGGCAGGCGCTACCTGTCCATTGCCGCCGCCGGAGGCGATCAGGAAGCCGCGCGTTATCTGGGCAGCGCTTCGTCAGCAGGCGCTTCCCAGGCCGATGTTCTGATTACCGCCGACCGTGCAATGGCCGAAGGAAAGCCAGCGGAGGCGGTTCGTCTGCTCACCGAAGCGGCGAACAATGGCGTGGCCCGGGCACAGGCTCGTCTGGCCTGGTACTACGAAACAGGCCGCGGCGTCGAACGCAACCTGGAGAAAGCCGCGTTCTGGTTCGAACGCGCCGCCCAGGGCGGAAACGGCGAAGCGATGTACGCATTATCCGTGATGTTTGCCACGGGCGCAGGGCAAACCCGCGACCCGGTTGTTGCGGAAAACTGGTTACGCAAAAGCGCGACTGCCGGCTACCCTCCGGCGATCAACGACTTGAAAGCCCGCTAGCTTTCTCGCGCAGACGCCTCGGCCAAGCGGCCCTACATGTCGAGTGATTTAAGGAGATCGTCGTGGTCGTTTGACACGACGGGAGCGGGAGCGCGCACGGACTGCGCATTGGCCTGCGCGATCAACTCGTCGGGATCGGGTGCTTGCAGGGTCTCGAAATCGTTCAGCTTGATGAATTCGGTCCGGTCAATCGCCAATTCCAGGTAGAAAATGTTGTTGCTGCCCGTAAAGAAGGTCACGCGCCGGGCCTCGGGCTGGTCGAGATTGGCATCGACGCTCAGCATCACCTGCTTGTGCAGCGCCAGCATCTTGGGCTGGCTCTGCGTAATATGCGTCTGCAGTTCACGCGCCACCTTGCTGGTGAAATCACCGACGATCTGATTCATCAGCTCGCCCATGACATTGCTGACCTCATCCGAGGTGTGGGAACTGGCCAGCTCATCCTTCGCCATGTTCATGCTCAGCATGTAGCTCTGGTACAGCTCCATGGCAGAAGCAGCGGAGAAGTTGATGACCACGAGGCCGGAGAAGCCGCCGTCGAACAGGACAAAGCACCCGATGTCCGGCTTGAGGCAAGTCTTGGTGATCCGCTGAACCATGCCGGAATAGCGGATCTGGCTCTGGGTTGCGACAGTCAAGACCTTGGTTATCGAATTGCACAGGCTCCTCAGAATATCTTCGGTGCCGAATACTGTCGAATTTTCGTCTGTAATCATGGTTCTGTAACCGCCCCGCCATTAAAGAATGAACGTATATATAGCATAGTCTTCAATCAAACAGACAGCCGCGAAAGCTGCCAACACCCGCTTGCACGCCAAGCTGTCGTTCGCGCGGCAGCGATTCAGTAGGGCACCGGGTGATTCAGCGAAGAATCACGAACGGGGAGACGCGCCATGCTTTTGTGCCGATTCGCTGACCCAGAAGGTGTTTCGCCCCCCTTGCTTGGCGCGGTACATCGCGGCATCGGCGGCGTGCAGCAAATCATCAGCTGCTACCGCGCAATCCGGGTAGAGCGCAATGCCAATGCTGACACCAACTTCCAGCGTTGCTCCTGAATACTCGACGGGGAGAGAAACGACGGCCAAAAGTTTTTCAGCAATGACAATTGCATCCGTCGCGATGCCGATGTTGGGCAAAACGACGACGAATTCGTCGCCCCCCAGCCGGGCCAGCGTGTCGCTGCCGCGCAAACACGCCTGCATGCGCGGCGCCAGCACTTTGAGCAGGGCATCGCCCGCCTCATGCCCGTAGGCGTCATTGACCCCTTTGAATCGATCAAGATCGAGAAACATCACGGCGACGCCATGTCCATCTCTTGCGGCACCGGCCAGCGCCTGCTGCAAACGGTCGGTGAGGAGCAGGCGATTGGGCAAGCCGGTCAAGGTATCGTGGAAAGCCAGGGCGCGAATTTTCTCTTCCTCGACCAATCGTTCAGAGATATCCCGGGCGACCAGGATCACGCCAGCTCGCCGGCCATGGCCATCGTCCATGGCAATGGCCGAAAAGTCCCAGGTCTGCCGCTGGCCACGGTCCACAAGTACCTGCCAACGGAATTCGCGCTGCACATCCACCGCTTGCAGCACCTCATGCTTCGGCCATTCGTCGGGAAGCGGCCCTGAAAACAGGACTTCGTCGACACGCCGACCGACCAAGGCGGTCGGCGATTCGCGCAGCCAGTCCGTAGCGGCACTATTGAGCTGGACGATCCGCCACGCCTGGTCGAGGCGAAAAATGGGCTCAGCAACCGCATGGAACGTACGTTCCCATTCGCTTGCGGCCAGCGTCAACGCATCAAGCGTGCCGTCAAGGCGCTGGACCAGCGTCTCAACCATGCGCGCCAGATCGCCAATTTCGTCGCGATCGCTGATCGTCCGCAAGCGATCGATGGCCGGTTGCGCCGGCGAGAGATCCACGCGGCCAGTTCCAAGCTCGCGGTTGATCGCTGCGGCGGCACGATGCAGGGTCGCGATCGGTCGCGTAATCCGATTCGCCGCCCACAAGCCGACGGTCAAGACGATTAGCAACGACAACGCGGCAATGCGCACGATTGCCCAGCGCACCTCTTCAATCGGCTTGAGCGCTTCATCACGCGGCGCCTGAGCGGCAACGAACCAGGAAGAACCCGGAACCTGACGCACGCCGATCAGCATCGCCACACCCCGGGAATTGATCGTCTCGCCGACCCCCTGAAACCCCTGGATCGCGGCATCAAGGACGCTGTTGGCGCCCACCGGAACATCACGTTTGAGCAAACGCGACTCCTCCGGATGAAGGATCATCAAGCGCGTTCTGTCCATGACATAAATATATCCACTCTTGCCGATCCGCTGTTTCAGCACCGCGCCAAGCGCATCCTCGGCGAGCAGATCGACCGAGCAGCCAAGAACAGCGAGAATCTTTCCCTCGGCTGACATCACCGGCGCGGCAAAGGTAATGACCGGCCTACCCGTCCGCTTGGAGATATAGGGCTGGCTGACGACCGGCCGCGCTTCCCGCATGGCGCGCTGGTAGTAATCGCGGTGGGAAAACGAATCCCCATGCAACTCGGGATGCGGCGGGTAATCAACAAGGAAACGTCCATCAGCATCGAGGACAAATAGCCCGTTACGGAAGCGCGGCGCAAGCGCCATCGAGTTTTCGAGAACTCGCCCGACCTGCGCAATATCCCGACCGTCGATCAGCGGCTGGCGCGGCAGTGCGGCTGCAATCAGCGCAGCGGTGGACTGCCCGTCGCGGATAAAACCTTCAATGCTGAGAGAGGCCGCCCCGGCGACGGCATCAACGCCGCTCAAAATATTTTCACGCAGGGCGCGCTCTTGGTATTGCAGGGACGCGGCGGCGATGACAACGATCAAGACGACGGTCAGCGAGGCGATCAGGATCGAGGTCTTGGCACGCAGTTTCATCGGGATTTCAGGAGTTCAACAATGCCGCAAACTCAGCCAGCGGATGATGGTGCGATGTTGGGCATTAACGACTGACGCCGTAGCTCAGGGACTTTTCAAACAACTCAAGCAACTCGATATCACTTTCTGTCGGGTCAACAACAGAAACATGCACATCGGTCCATTTACCGCGATAGGCGAACAGAAAACTGATATTGACCTGCCTTGACACCTGACCGCGCCAAGGCGCCTTTACGTCGTAAGCGATTTTGCAATAAGTCTCGCCGCAGGTTTTGTTGATCGACTCTTTCACAATAACCGGGTTGCGGCTGGCTTTCGGCCAAAAGCAATCGAGGAAATCGCTATTCGTCGCCCCGCCTTTGCATCCGGGCGTTTCGACATAAATCGACAGGTTAAATCGCCCGGCATTTCCCACGTACATATATTGGTCGGGGTGGTCCGCCTCCCGCCGATCGACGAGAGGCGGCGCGTCAAACGACACCTGCCAATCCTGACCAGGGATGGCCACGGTCGTTGGCGCCGCGCAGACAACGACCGGCAATGCCGCAAGGAAGAGCCACATGAATCGCGCTATCGAAGTCTTCGTCATCGTGTTTGAGTTGATACCTGATTTGTCATCGGGAGATGGTTTTGTTCGGCACACCCGACGCCCGCTCCCGAATCCGGCGCCCTGATCAATTCGCCGGCGATTTTCTCACAGCGCCATCAGGCAATCCCCATTATTTCAAACCAAAGACAACAGGTATCGACCGCCATTGCGATAGAAAGCTCGCTCACTCGCCGCACTCTCTGTGCCGGTGAGCAGGACCAAAAACCGGTCAGCGGGGAGCCAGCGCCTCGCCATGCGAAGTATATTTCAGCGGGCTCATGTCATACCCCTGAGCTATGGCCGCCTGCAGCGCCTTGTCCAGTTCCTCCTGCGCCAGACGCGGCGTTCTGGAAAGTATCCACAGATACTTCCG
>CAJAHZ010000212.1 GCA_903939665.1 uncultured Pseudomonadota bacterium
ATGATCCAGCCTCGGGATCGCTCAAGACGAGTTGCCATCTGATCGATCTTCTCGGCGAGTGGCAACGGCACGTGTGCGGTGAGAACTTTGGTCGCTATGTGCGTCATGTTGTGCTCCGAAGAAATTAATTCACTTCTAATCGTAGTGATTAACACTGATTTATGCAACACCAAGAAACATATTGACGTCAAGTTGAGCTATACCCCAGTTTGACGTCAAGATACCCCTGCAATTACGTCTAAATAGAGCCCAAATCCGAATTTATTGACGGATGCTCGCAAAGGTCTAAGATGTCAGTTTGACAAATCCACCAGAGGAATCCATGAAGGGGCAGCGTATCGGCTACGTTCGGGTCAGCACGCTGGAACAGAACACCGAGCGGCAGCTCGAACAGGTTCCGGTGGATCGCGTCTTTACCGACAAAGCATCCGGCAAGGATACCCAACGCCCTGAACTGGAGAGGTTGATTGCCTTCGTTCGTGAAGACGACACCGTTGTCGTGCACAGCATGGACCGCCTGGCGCGCAACCTTGACGATTTGCGACAAATTGTTCAAGCGCTGGTTAAGCGTGGAATCCGCGTCGAGTTCGTCACGGAACACCTGCTGTTCACTGGAGACGACTCACCCATGGCCACCCTGATGCTGTCGGTGATGGGTGCCTTCGCAGAATTCGAGCGGGCCTTGCTGCGCGAACGCCAACGCGAGGGAATTGCGCTGGCCAAGCAACGCGGGGCCTACCGTGGCCGCAAAAAGTCCTTGGCACCTGATCGCATTGCCGAGCTGTGTCAGAAAGTGGCTGCCGGCGAAACCAAGACCCAGGTAGCCCGCGACTTTGGCATCAGCCGCCAGTCCCTGTACAGCTATCTGGCCGAGGCACAGAGCAATGGCGTCCCCGCCGCATAAACCTATCCCCGTCGATTCGCTGCTGCAATTGAGTCGGCGGCTGGTGCGGTTTGGCTGGCCGGGATCGCGTGGAGTTTCTTCACCATGACGGCCAAGAGTGAGCGCTTGACCGTATTGTCCGACGCCGAGCAGGAAGCCCTGTACGGCCTACCGGACTTCGACGATGCACAACAGCTAGAATATCTGGCATTGACGGAAGCCGAACTGGCGTTCGCCAGCAGCCGTCCAAGCCTCCATGCCCAGGTCTATTGCCTCTTGCAAATCGGCTACTTCAAGGCCAAACATGCCTTCTTCCGCTTTGACTGGAGCGAGGTCGAGGACGATTGCGCCTTCGTGCTGAGCCGCTATTTCCATGGCGAAGCATTCGAGCGCAAGCCGATTACCAAGCATGAGCACTACACCCAGCGCGAGGGGATCGCTGATCTGTTCGGGTACCGGCTGTGGGCGGCCGACTTCTTGCCGCAGCTTGGGCAGCAGGCCACGCAGACCGTGCGGCGCGACGTGACGCCGGGATTCGTAGCCGTAGAGTTGATCGTCTGGCTCAACAAGCACAAGATCATCCGGCCTGGCTACACCACTCTGCAAGAGCTGATCAGCGAAACACTGTCCACCGAACGTCGGCGCTTAGGCGGCCTACTGGCGGAAGTGCTCGACGACGCGGCCAAAGCCGCCTTGGCCCAGCTCCTGGTGCGTGATGACACCCTGTCTCAACTGGCGGCGCTCAAGCAGGACGCCAAGAGTTTCGGCTGGCGTCAGATGATCCGCGAGCGCGAGAAGCGCACCTTGCTGGAGCCGCTGCACCGGATCGCCAAAGCGTTGCTGCCCAAGCTGGGCGTTTCACAGCAGAACCTGTTGTACTACGCGAGTCTGGCGAACTTCTACACCGTCCACGACCTGCGTAACCTCAAGGCGGATCAGACCCATCTTTACCTGCTGTGCTACGCCTGGCAACGCTACCGGCAGTTCTCCGACAACCTGGTCGATGCGATGGCCTATCACATGAAACAGTTGGAGGACGAGAGCAGCGCGCTCGCTCAGAAGTCTTTCTTGGCGGAACAGGTGCGTCGCCAGCAGAACACCTCGCAGGTCGGTCGCCTGCTGTTAATCTACGTCGATGATACGGTGGCCGACGCCACGCCGTTTGGCACCGTGCGCCAGCGCGCTTACAAGATCATGCCCAGAGACACATTACAGCTCACCGGTCAGCGCTTGAGTGTGAAGCCGGTGAGCAAACTGTCCCTGCACTGGCAGGCGGTGGACGTCCTAGCTGAGCGCATCCGCCGCCATCTGCGACCGCTGTACGTCGCGCTCGACTTCGCCAGTACCGTCCCCGACAGTCAGTGGCTCGCGGCGCTAGCCTGGGCCAAGAGCGTGTTTGCCAAGCAGCAGCGCCTGTCGCAACGACCGTTGGCCGAATGTCCGGCGGCCACGTTGCCAAAACGATTGCGGCAGTACCTGTTGACTTTCGATGCCGACGGCAAGCCAACCGGACTGCACGCCGATCACTACGAGTTCTGGCTCTATCGGCAGATCAGGAAGCGATTCCAGTCGGGCGAAATCTATCTCGACAACAGCTTGCAACATCGCCACTTCTCCGATGAACTGGTGTCGATGGACGAGAAAGCCGATGTGCTGGCGCAAATGGACATTCCCTTCCTGCGCCAGCCGATCAATGCCCAACTCGACGCGCTGACGGCCAAGCTGCGTGCGCAATGGCTGGCATTCGACAGCGAGCTGAAGCAGGGCAAGCTGACGCACCTGGACTACGATAAGGACAAGAAGAAGCTGACCTGGCACAAGCCCAAGGCTGATAACCAGAAGGTTAGCGAGCAGGCATTTTACGAGCAACTGCCGCACTGCGATGTCGCCGACGTGTTCCGTTTCGTCAACGCCCAGAGCCAGTTCTTGTCGGCGCTGACGCCGTTGCAGCCGCGCTATGCGAAGAAGGTGGCCGATGCCGATAGCCTGATGGCGGTTATCATCGCGCAAGCGATGAACCACGGCAATCAGGTCATGGCGCGCACCAGCGACATTCCCTACCACGTGCTGGAGACGACCTACCAGCAGTACCTGCGCCAAGCATCACTGCAAGCCGCCAACGACCGCATCAGCAACGCCATCTCCACGCTACCGATCTTCCCGCATTACTCGTTCGACCTGGATGTGCTGTACGGTGCCGTCGATGGTCAGAAATTCGGTGTCGAGCGGCCAACCGTGAAGGCGCGTTCTTCGCGCAAATACTTTGGACGCGGCAAGGGCATGGTCGCCTACACGCTGCTATGCAATCACGTACCCCTCAACAGCTACCTGATCGGCGCGCACGAATACGAGGCGCACCATGTGTTCGACATCTGGTATCGCAACACGTCGGACATTATGCCGACTGCCATTACCGGCGACATGCACAGCGTCAACAAGGCCAACTTCGCGATTCTGTGCTGGTTCGGCCCGCGCTTCGAGCCACGCTTCACCAACCTCAATGACCAGTTGAAGGAACTGTATTGTGCCGACGACCTAGCGCTGTACGAGAAATTCCTGATCCGCCCGGTCGGCCTGGCTGACCTGACGGTGATTGTCGACGAAAAACAGAACATGGATCAAATCGTCGCTACGCTCGGGCTGAAGGAAATAACCCAGGGTGCCCTGATCCGCAAACTGTGCACCTATACCTCGACGAACCCGACACGGCGCGCGATTTTCGAGTTCGACAAGCTTGTGCGCAGCATCTACACGCTGCGCTACTTGCGCGATCCGCAACTGGAGCGCAACGTTCACCGCTCGCAGAACCGCATCGAGTCTTACCACCAGCTACGTTCGACTATTGCCCAGGTCGGCGGGAAGAAGGAACTGACTGGGCGCACCGACATCGAAATCGAGATCAGCAACCAATGCGCGCGCCTGATCGCCAACACGATCATCTACTACAACTCGGCCATCCTTTCGCACCTGCTGACGAAGTGCGAGGCCAGCGGCAACGCCAAGGCCGTGGCGCTGATCACCCGGATGTCGCCGGCGGCCTGGCGGCATATCCTGCTGAACGGGCACTATACATTCCACAGTGGTGGCAAGATGATCGACTTGGATACGCTCCTGGCCGGGCTGGATTTGGGTTGACGGAATTTTCGGCGGTTCCGGCGTACACCCCCAAATCGCACGTGTATGAGGGTGACCGCAAGGATTCGTGCGGAAATGGGCAATAAGCCTAAAAGTTATATAGAAGAGCATTTTTAGGGCAAGTCACGCATATTCCAAGAAACAGGGTTTCTCGTTTTCGGTGGACTGCGCCGAATTTGACAGCGAGTGACGAAGCCAATGTATGCCTGCTTAAGGTTGTCAGCCGCCGTTCGATTTCTGTCCGTCGTGGGCCGTTGCCGACCCAATCCGGAAGTAGCGATTTTCGTGCTCAATGACAGCTACGCAGCGTAACCGGTCGGTGAGTGAAAATGACTAAGGGATATGGTCCGTGCAGCGAAGTTCGCTGAAATCGGTGATCTGAATTGCTGCGCCTCAGCTTATTGCAGCCACTCTTAAGACTACAGGCGCTGCCGGGGGGCGATACGGGAGGTTTATGGCGGCGCCGAGTGCTTCCTGATAAGAGATCGGCGATTGACTCAGGCGGCCCGAGTCGAAGATACTCACACACGGTGCATTGGATTTTCTATCCTTCTGGGAAAGCATTCTTCAAGGTGCGGAATTAGTGCTACCTTATTTGTGCAGTCTGAATCAGAAAAGGGAAGGCGGGAGAGATATTTACTCCTTTCAATATCGACGATTGATGGAGACAGCGATGCAAAACTTGAGAACGCTTGTTGTGACAGTGGTACTGGCTGTGGGAAGCAACGCGGGCTGGGCGCAAAACCCGAACATGACGCCGGAGAAAATGGCGGAGTTTCAACGCCTGCTGCAAGAGCAGCAGAAAAAGGGAAAGCTGGCGCCGGGCGTGCAGATCCCCGGTGGCACCACCACCGACGCGCCATCTGATAAATACAGTGGGGCAGATAAGTCCGAGTTGATCAAACTCACTCGCAGCACTTGGGAAAAGAAATATCCGCAAGACAAGATTCTCGACATCCGGATCGGCATGTCGAACTGGGAGCGCAAGTCGGAAAAGCGCTGGAGCAACGGCACCAATTCCTCGTATATGGTCGATTATTCGCAGATTCAGGCCATGGTGATCGTCAAGAAGGATGAGCAGTTTGCTTCGCTGTACCCCTTCAATATTTCGAAGGACCACACCGACGGGAACAAGATCAGCGTGGATGCCACCGGCCGGGACAACCCAATGATGCATCGGCAGATTTCACTCAGCGATCTCAAGCGCTAAGGCATTTGCTGTGCCAAAAGAAAGCCAGCTAACCGAGGTTGACGGACCAACGGGGCGTCTACATCTATATGCTGTCGTTCGTCTCAACGAGGCCATAGCTTGCGTCCGGCGTAGCTAAGCTTGCCATCTCCACGGAGTCCAACTGCCGTTTCCAGCCTGTTGCTGTCGTTGGGGCGAAAAGCCTGACCGGCTCCAAAGGCTCGGTTGCCGTCAGATGGCTTGAAAATCTGTAGGTCCGCAATCAGTCTTTAGCGGCCCGATAGGCTTTGCGGTCGAACGACCGCAGATGGCCGATTGTACGCATCGGGATTTTAGACCTGAACGACAGCTCCCGGTTTGCAAAGGAGCCGTTCAACTCCAAGTACGGATCACCGCTCTGGCAGCTTACCCAGTTGCTTGATGGCGCCGATGCCAGCCAAGGAGCGCATCTGCGTGATCGCGATGGCGTTGAGTTGTGTCAATCGCTCCGGTGCTGCAAGCCCTTGATGGATCAGAACCGCGTTGATGCTCTCCATATTGGACAGTACGACCAATTGCTCTAGCGTCGCGATGTCGCGCATGTTGCCCGACTGGTTGGGGTTGGTCTGCCGCCATTGGGCGGCGGTCATGCCGAACAGTGCGACGTTGAGCAGATCGGCTTCGCTGGCATAGACGGTGGCGGTTTGCACTTTGGTCAGTTGCAGCGGAATCAGGCGTTCCTTGATAGCATCCGTGTGAATGCGGTAGTTGACCTTGGCCAGCATGCGCTGGAAATTCCATTCCAGCGATGTGGCCCGCGCTTCCTCATCCTTAAGTCGCTGGAATTCCTTAATCAGGTACAACTTAAATTCGGGACTGAGCCAGGAACCGAACTCGAAGGCGATGTCACGGTGTGCATAGGTGCCGCCGTAGCGACCGGCCTTGGCGTGAAGACCGATGGCGGAAGTGGCGTCGATCCACTTTTTTGCCGACAAGTAAAAACTATTGCGACCGGCTTCATTTTTAATTCCCTCGAATTCGGGGGAATTAAAACCGGGGTTGTAGATCTGCTCCCACACTCCCAGGAACAGCACCGTGTCCTTGTTCTTCAGCCATTGTTCGATCAAGGCGCTTCCGCCGTCAAAGCTCTTCACCATGTCGGTCAGCGAAATGTAGTCCTGCTCATGCCGGATAGCGATGCCGACTTCGGTGCCCTGCACGATGATGCTACTGAGTACATCAATAGCGAAGAGTTGCGCCGCATCATCCAGGGCGCGACAAACCGGTGCGAGAGCTTTAACAAGTTCGCCCAGTGGGTCTATTTCGCCGCCGATTTGATCCAGGAGAATGTGCGGGAAGAACAGCTCAAGATTATCAAGTACAACCATCTGATCGCCAATCTGTTGATCTTCCACAACTGCAAGAGCATGACGCAGGCGCTGAAGGAATTGCAGGACGAAGGTGTTGCATTGACGCCAGAGATCCTGCGGGCGCTGAGTCCGTACCGTCAGCACCCGAGCCGATTCGGCATGTATGAATTACGGGATCGCGAGGTGGGGCCGATAGACTACGATGTGCAACTTGACCTGGCGAAACAGGAAGCAATGGTGCTATAGAACCAAATTACTTTATCCATTTGGCCTATTGCCCATTTTTGAACGAATCCTTGCGGTCACCCTATGAAGGCCGACACTCTACCGGCATCTTGGCCCAGATGACGTGCTTCGCCACGATGGCCAAAAAATGCTGATGCGGTAATCCGGGCAAATTCCGCCGGTTTGGGCTTAGAAGCCCTGTCTAAAAGGAAGGCGGTTCTTAC